>NZ_BSPX01000046.1:0-36555 GCF_030161255.1 Zoogloea oryzae | reverse complement strand
GCGCCTCTCCCGCGCCATGCAGCGGCGCTTCGAGACCGCCGCCCAGCGCCTCGACCGGGCCGCCGCGCGGCTCACCCATCCGCGCCAGCGCATCGAGCAGGCCCGCCTGCGCCTGGGCAACCTGGAGCAGCGCCTGCAAGCCCGCATTCAGCGCCAGCTCGCCGCCAGCCAGGCCCGAACCACGGCGCTGGGGCTCCGCCTCACTGCCCGCCGGCCCGATCTGGCCGCCCGCAAGCGCACCGTCGACACCCTCGCGGCCCGGCTGGAGCGCGCCGGACGCAGCCTGATCCAGCGCCAGCAGGATCGCCTCGACGCCCTCGGCCAGCACCTCTCCCACCTCGATCCGAAAGGCGTGCTGGCGCGCGGCTACAGCATCACCCGCGACGCCGACGGCGCGATCGTGCGGGACGCGGCGAGCCTTGAACCCGGTTCGCGTATCCGGGTCGAATTCCACGTCGGCGAGGTCGATGCAACGGTGAACAGCAAAAAAGGCTGAACCCGGTGCAAAATAACGCATGGTGCAGCGGCAGCCGGATGAGGTCTAGCCGCGTCCGATTGTGCAGTGAATCAAATCCCGACTAGAATAGTCGGGCAATTGAAACCCCAACCAAAACCCGGAGAACATCAATGGCTCACACCCTGCCCGAACTGCCCTACGCCAAGAACGCGCTGGTTCCGCACCTGTCCGAAGAAACCTTCGACTACCACTACGCCAAGCACCACAACGCCTACGTGGTCAATCTGAACAACCTCATCCCGGGCACCGAATACGAGAACCTGTCCGTTGAAGAGACCTTCCTGAAGGCCCCGGCCGGCGGCATCTACAACAACGCCGCCCAGGTCTGGAACCACACCTTCTTCTGGAGCTGCATGAAGCCGAACGGCGGCGGCGCTCCGACCGGCGCGCTGGCCGACGCCATCAACGCCAAGTGGGGCTCCTTCGACGAGTTCAAGAAGGCCTTCCAGGCTTCCGCCGTGGGCAACTTCGGTTCCGGCTGGACCTGGCTGGTCAAGAAGGCTGACGGCAGCGTCGACATCGTCAACACCGGCGCCGCCGGCAACCCGCTGAAGACCGGCGAAGGCAAGCCGCTGCTGACCATCGACGTGTGGGAACACGCCTACTACATCGACTACCGCAACCTGCGTCCGAAGTTCGTCGAAACCTTCCTGGCCAGCCTGGCCAACTGGGATTTCGCCTCCGCGAACTTCGCCTGATCGCCCCTGCGGCATCAGCGCAAAAAGCCCCGGAAGGCCGAGCCTTCCGGGGCTTTTTTACACCTGCGAGTTGGCAGCTATCAGCCCGCCGTCGCACCAAACCAGCGCCGCTGAAGCCACAGCGACACATTGACCAGCCCGATCATCACCGGCACCTCCACCAGCGGCCCGATCACGGCCGCGAAGGCCGCGCCCGAGTCGATGCCATACACCGCCACCGCCACCGCGATCGCCAGCTCGAAGTTGTTGCTGGCCGCGGTGAAGGACAGCGTCGTGCACTTGCCGTAGCCCGCCCCGGCCTTGCGGCTCATGGCAAACGACGCGAAGAACATCACCACGAAGTAGATCAAGAGCGGGATCGCGATGCGCACCACATCCATCGGGATGGTGACGATCATCCGGCCCTTCAGGGCAAACATCACCACAATGGTGAACAGCAGCGCCACCAGGGTGATCGGCCCGATCTTCGGCACGAAGCGGGTGTGGTACCACTCCTTGGATACAAAGCGCAGCATCACCACGCGGGTCAGCACCCCGGCCGCACAGGGGATGCCCAGGTAGATCAGCACGCTCTCGGCGATCTGGCCGATGGAGATGTCCACCACCGCGCCGGTCAGCCCGAACATCGGCGGCAGCACCGTCACGAAGAACCACGCGTACACGCTGTAGAACAGCACCTGGAAGATCGAATTGAAGGCCACCAGCCCGGCAGCGTATTCGGTCGAGCCCTTGGCGATCTCGTTCCACACGATCACCATCGCGATGCAGCGGGCCAGCCCGATGAGGATCAGCCCGACCATGTACTCCGGCTTGTCGGGCAGGAAGATCACCGCCAGCGCAAACATCAGCACCGGCCCGATCACCCAGTTCTGCACCAGCGACAGGCCCAGCACCTTGCGGTCGCAGAAGACGTCGGGCAACTCCTCGTAGCGCACCTTGGCAAAGGGCGGGTACATCATCAGGATCAGCCCGATGGCGATGGGGATGTTGGTGGTGCCCACCTGAAAGCGGTTGATCGCCCCTTCGATGCCCGGCACCAGATTGCCCAGGGCCACGCCCAGCGCCATGGCGGCAAAGATCCAGACCGTCAGGTAACGGTCGAGGAAAGACAGTTTGCGGCTTACTTCACTCACGATTCACCTCGATGACCACGGCCGATCTCGTCGAGCTCGTGCTTGAGCGCCATGCCGTCCAGCTTGGCAATGGGCAGGCTGGCAAACAGCGAAATGCGCCGGTGGAGGATCAGCAATGCCTGGGAGAAGGCGTGCTGCTTGGCGTCGACCGAGCCCTCGACAGCCGCCGGGTCTTCCAGCCCCCAATGGGCCGTCATCGGCTGACCGGGCCACACCGGGCACACCTCGCCGGCGGCGTTGTCGCACACGGTAAACACGAAATCGAGATGCGGCGAATCAGGGCCGGCAAACTCGTCCCAGCTCTTGCTGCGCAGCCCCTCGGTGAGCATGTGGTTGCGCTTCAGGAGTTCGATGGCCAGCGGATTGACCTGTCCCGCCGGGTGGCTGCCAGCGCTGAAGGCCCGGAAGCGCCCCTCGCCCACCTTGTTGAGGATGGCTTCGGCGAGAATGCTCCGGGCCGAATTGCCGGTGCACAGAAAAAGCACGTTGTAGATCTTGTCCGACATATCACGCTCCTTGGTTGGCTTGGGTCCGGCGGACCATTTGGCAAAGCCGTTCCACGCCCACCGGCTCGTCGCGCAGCAGCGGCACCAGGGCGTAGCGGCTGGCGTGGCGCGCAGCCACGTTCTCGATCTCGGCCAGCTCGTTGCGGGCGCGGCGACGCAGCAGTGCCGACCTCGGCCCGGCCGCGGCCACGCTGTTGTTGATGACCCACGCCCACGGCTCGATGCCGGCGCGGCGCAGGTCGGCCTGCAGGTTGGCGGCTTCCAGCACCGGCGTGGTTTCGGCCAGCGTGACGATCAGCACCTTGGTCCGCTTCGGGTCCTGGAGCTGCATCATCGGCGTGGTGAAGTGGGTGCCACCGCTGCCCATCTGGCGCACGATCTCCCGGTGATAGGCGCCGGTGGCGTCGAGCAGCAGCAGGGTGTGGCCGGTGGGCGCGGTGTCCATCACCACGAACTTGCGCCCCGCCTCGCGGATGATCCGGGAGAAGGCCTGGAAGACGGCGATCTCCTCGGTGCAGGGCGAGCGCAAGTCTTCCTCCAGCAGCGCCCGGCCCTGGGCGTCAAGCTTGGCGCCCTGCGTATCCAGCACGTGCTGACGGTAGCGCTCGGTCTCGGCGGCCGGGTCGATGC
The DNA here is from genome assembly GCF_030161255.1 of Zoogloea oryzae. Classification (NCBI taxonomy): domain Bacteria; kingdom Pseudomonadati; phylum Pseudomonadota; class Betaproteobacteria; order Rhodocyclales; family Zoogloeaceae; genus Zoogloea; species Zoogloea oryzae. The sequence continues at coordinate 33,071 of NZ_BSPX01000046.1, read as the reverse complement.
GGCTGACGGTGAGCTGATCGAGCGAGCCCTCCAGCGTCTCGGCCAGATGGGCGGCCGGATCGGAGGTGGTGAGATGCACCGGCAGGCCGCGCCGGGCGAGCTCCACCGCCACCGCCGCGGCGAGGGTCGTCTTGCCCACGCCGCCCTTGCCCATCAGCATCACCAGCCCGTGGCCGTCGGCGGCAATGCCATCCACCAGCCCGGCGATGTCCGGCGCGGCGGGCGGCGTTACCGGCGCCTCGTCGTCGGCCCGGCCCACGTTTGCCGCCACGAAGAGCTGGCGCAGCGCATCCAGCCCCACCAGGTTGAAGGGCTTGAGGGCGATCCGGTCGGTGGGCAGGCCGGCCAGCCCGGCGGGCATCGCGGCGAGGGCCGCCTGCTCCCGGGCGAAGATCGCTGCGGCAAGTGGGTCGCCCTCCGCCTCGCCCGCCGGCAAGAGGCCGTTGATGACCAGAAACTGCCGGTCGATGCCGATGGCTGCAAGCTCGTCGTGGGTGCGCGCCACTTCGCGCAGGGTCGCCTTCTGGGCGCGGGTCACCAGCACCAGCCGGGTGCGCGCGCCGTCGGCCAGGGCATCCACCGCCGCCTTGTACTGGCTGCGCTGCTTCTCCAGCCCGGCCAGCGGACCGAGGCAGGACGCGTCGCCCTTCCCCGCCTCCAGAAAGCCGCTCCACGCGCCGGGCAGCTGCAGCAGGCGGATGGTGTGGCCGGTGGGCGCGGTGTCGAAGACGATGTGCTGGTAGTCGTGGGTCAGGCTGGAATCCACCAGCAGCCCGGTGAATTCGTCGAAGGCGGCGATCTCGGTGGTGCAGGCGCCGGAGAGCTGCTCCTCGATGCCCTTCACCACGCTGTCGGGCAAGAGCCCGCGCACCGGCCCGACGATGCGGTCACGGTAGGCCTGGGCGGCCGCCTGCGGGTCGATCTCGAGGGCCGAGAGGTTGGGCACCGCGGGGATCGGCGTGATCCGGTTGCCGATCTCCACGCCAAACACCTGTCCGACGTTGGAGGCCGGGTCGGTGCTCACCAGCAGCACGCGCCGGCCGCGGGCGGCGAGGTCGATGGCGGTGGCGCAGGCGATGGATGTCTTGCCCACGCCGCCCTTGCCGGTGAAGAACACAAAGCGCGGCAGCGCCTCGAGAAATTGCATGGCGGCCTCCGGGCTCAGCAGCACTTGCTGCCGCTGCAGCAGGGCTTGGGCGCGTCCGGCGCGGCGTCGGCCAGCCCCAGCCAGCGGGCGATCTCGGCCCGGGCCGGGTAGCGGCCGGCCAGCGCCACTTCGCCATCCAGCAGCACCAGGGGCAGCGCTTCGGCGCCGGAGCGTTCGAGGAAGCCCTTGACCACCGGGTTGCCGGCAAAGGCCATGGGCTCCTGGGCCAGGTTGAAGCGTTCGACGCTGGCGCCCTGCTGGCGCGCCCAATCCACATCGGCGGAAAACTGGACGAGGGCCTGATCCACATCCACACCGCACACGCCGGTGCTGCAACACAGGGCCGGATCGAAAATCTGGAGGGCTTTCATTTTGACTCCTTTAACAATATTGAAATATTGATCACGGCAAAAGCTGGCCGATGCGATCCAGCTCGGCCTTCAGGGCTGCGCGGTCGTGCTGGAGCGTATCCAGCGGCAGCGCCAGGAAGGCTTCGATGCGGGCGCGCAGGATGCGGTAGGCGGTGTCAAAGGCCGCGTCGATCTCGGCGTCGGTACCGGTGGCGTGGGCCGGATCTTCCACGCCCCAGTGGGTGCGCAGCACGGGGCCGAGGTAAACCGGGCAGGTCTCGCCGGCGGCGCTGGCACACACGGTGACCACCACGTCCGGCGTCACCGGCAGCGCGTCCCACGACTTGCTGTGGTAGCCATCGATGGCGATGCCTTCCCGCGCCAAGAGCGCGAGCGAGCGGGGATGCACGTAGCCGGCGGGCTTGCTGCCGGCGCTGAGGGCACGCCAGCCGGCCGGCGCCAGGTGGTTGAAGGTGGCCTCGGCGAGGATCGACCGGCAGGAATTGCCGGTGCACAGAAACAGCACGTTCATGGTCAGGGTTTTTCGTCGGCAGCGGGGATGGGCGGCAGCACGGCTTCGGGGCAGCACGAGGCGGCCCGCAGGTCGGCGCATTTTTCGGGCTGGCCGGAACAGCATTCTTCGGTGAGGTAGGCGATCAGATCGAGCATCAGCGGGATGTTGGCCCGGTAACGCTGAAAGCGCCCCTCCTGCTCCACCGACACCAGCCCGGCGTGGGCCAGGGCCTTGAGGTGGAAGGACAGACTCGACGGCGAGATGTCGAGCGCGCTGGCGATGTCGCCCGCCACCATGCCCTCCGGCCCCTGGCGGACGAGCAGCCGGAAGGCTTCCAGCCGCCAGCCGGACGAGAGGGATTCGAAGATCGTGGTTGCTGTTCTGGTTTCCATGCCGCAACTATACAACGCTTCAACAAATATTGAAATGAAGATTCCGTGAAACCCCGCCCGGGGTCACAGCTGCATCCACGCGCTGCCCGGCTCCCGCTCCACGGCGATACCGGTGGCGGTGGTCGTGTAGGTGAGGAAGCACATCTGGCGCGGGTCGGACAGCACCGCCGGGTTCAGCACCGCGTACACCTCGCCATTGCAGCGGGCCGAGGCGGTGACGAGGCCGGGGTGGCCTTCCCGGTGCAGGCGCGCGCCCACCTGATGGGTCAGGCCGTAATCGTCGGGATCGACCAGCGCCGGAAAGGCCAGCGCCGTGGGGCGCAGATCCACCAGCGCCGCGTCGCAGCGCACCCGGTAGCACTTGCGCTCGATGCGCACACCGGGCTGGGTGAAGCCGGCGTCGTCCAGCAGCCCGCTGCGCCAGTGATGCACGGTTTCATGGACGCTCGTCTCCACCGTATCGGCGCCGTACCACACGCCAAAGCTGCCGTCGGAATAGCGGCTCTTCATCCAGTGGCGGAAGGGATAGTGGATGGCGTCGTTCCAGCGGGCGTCCTCGAAGGGCCGGTCGATCACCGGCACCGGCGAGACGAACATCCGCGGCTTGGTGGCGAGCTCGAGCTTGATCGCGGTCTGCCAGTCGGCCGGGTTGTCGGAAAGGTCGTCGAAGAGATCCTGCGAGACGCGGATCGACACGATGTTGCGCACCAGATCGCCGTGGGTTTCGGCGAGGCGTGCCTGGGCGAATATCGGGTCGATCACTGGCCGCGCGCCCGGTCGAGGTAAGCCAGCACCATCAGCAGGCCGGCAAAGCCGAACTCGCGGATCACGTCGATGGGCGAACGGTGCTCGAAGGCCCGGTTGCGGGTCTTCATCCACGCATAGGCCAGCTCGCGGTTATGGGGAAAGAGCAGGCGCAGGTTCTTGTGGATGCCCAGCAGGTGGCCAGCCCGCTCCAGCGTGTCGCGGCTGCCCGACAAGGCCTCGCCCTTGCGGTAGCGCGCCAGCACGGCGCGATTGGAAGTGGCAAAGCCGAGGGCGTCGAGCTGCTCTTCGGTGCTGAGTTTCCAGTGGTCGAAAAGCTGCATCAGCATGCCTGCCACGGCCTTGCGGTCGATGTCGTCGGTGACGGCGGCTTGAGGGGCGGTCATGATCGGCTCCGGGATACGTTGTTTCAATTGTAACTCTGTGAGTTTCAAAAGCAACACTTAGGCAGTGAGGAGTAAGGAGAGATGAGTGAGGAGATGCGGCAATGAAAAACGGGCCGCTCGGGCCCGTTTTTCATTGCCTTGTGCGGGCAGGCCCGCTGGCGCTTACACCACCACGGTCTGAGCCTGGCCTTCGGCGCGGGCTTCGATGGTGCCAAGCTTGTACACCGTCTCGCCGGTGGCGCGCAGCTGGGCGGCGGCCATCTCGGCATCTTCGGCGGCGACGATCACCACCATGCCGACGCCGCAGTTGAACACCCGGTACATTTCCTGGGCATCCACATTGCCGGCGTGCTGGAGCCACTGGAACAGGTAGGGCATTTCCCACGCGTCCTTCTTGAGCACGGCGGTCAGGTTGTCGGCCAGCACGCGGGGCACGTTCTCGAGCAGGCCGCCGCCGGTGATGTGGGCCATGCCCTTCACGAGGCCAGCGCGCTTTTCCATCAGCGCGAGCAGCGACTTCACGTAGATGCGGGTCGGCTCCATGATCACGTCCTTCAGCTTGCGGCCGTGGAAGTCGCCTTCGAGGTTGGGCTTGGCGATCTCGATGACCTTGCGGATCAGGGAGTAACCATTGGAGTGGGCACCACTGGAAGCGAGGCCCAGCACCACGTCACCCGGGCGGATGGTGGAGCCGTCGATGAGGTTGCATTTGTCCACCGCGCCCACCGCGAAACCGGCGAGGTCGTATTCGCCATCGGGGTACATGCTGGGCATCTCGGCGGTTTCGCCGCCGATCAGCGCACAGCCGGAGAGCTCACAGCCCTGGGCGATGCCCTGGACGACGGTGGCGGCGGTGTCCACATCCAGCTTGCCGCAGGCGAAGTAGTCGAGGAAGAACAGCGGCTCGGCGCCCTGCACCAGGATGTCGTTGACGCTCATCGCCACCAGATCCTGGCCGACGGTGTCGTGCTTGTTGAGCTGGAAGGCCAGCTTGAGCTTGGTGCCCACGCCGTCGGTGCCAGAGACGAGCACCGGCTCCTTGAACTTCTTGGAGATCTCGAACAGGGCGCCGAAACCGCCGATGCCGCCCAGCACCTCCGGGCGCATGGTGCGCTTGGCAAAGGGCTTGATGCGGTCGACCAGGGCATCGCCGGCGTCGATGTCCACGCCGGCGTCACGATAAGTAAGGGAACTCATGGGTTCTGTGATCTCTTCAGAAGCGTCCGGATGCCACCGGGAACGCTCATCGGATTGAGCACCCCGCCGGAACCGGCTACATTAACGGGCCTTGCGCCGGGGTTTTGGCCCCTGCCACGCAAACAAACCCGAATTTTAGCCGAAATGTCGCCGGCCCGCCCCTGCCGGGTGCGCCGTCGCAACAATCGCGTGCCCCCATCCGCGTGAAGCAACTCACCCTCGACCTGCGCGCCGACTCACCGCCGCTGCTGGAAAATTTCGTCGCTGCCGCCAACGCCGACCTGCTCGCCGCCCTCTACGAAGCCGTGCCCGTGGCCGATGTGCCCCAGCACCTCTTCCTGTGGGGCGACGCCGGCAGCGGCCGCAGCCATCTGCTGAAGAGCGTCGTCACCGCCGCTGCCCAGGCCGGCCGCCCGGCGTGCTACCTGCAGGCCGCCGATGTCGGCGCCACCCTGCCCGAAGCGCCCGGCCTGCTGCTGGCGGTCGATGACGTGGAGGCCCTCGGCCCTGACGCCCAGATCGCCCTGTTCCGCGCCTTCAACGCTGCCCGCGGCCAGAAGATGACCCTCGTCACCAGCGGCGCAGTTGCCCCGCTGCAGCTGGCGCTGCGCGAGGATCTGCGCACCCGCATTGGTCAGAGCCTGATCTTCGAGGTCAAGGGCCTCACCGACGACGACCGCAACGCCATCCTCCAGGCCCAGGCCGCCACCCGCGGGCTGCGCCTCGAACCCGAGCTGGTGCAATACCTGCTGCGCCACGGCCGGCGCGATCTCACCAGCCTGCTGCGCACCCTCGACGCCCTCGACGCCGCCTCGCTCGAACGCAAGCGCGCCGTCACCCTGCCCCTGCTGCGGGAAGTCCTGCAGCGCGACCCGACCCTTTAAGCGCACACCATGGAACTCGTACTTTTCGACCTCGACAACACCCTGCTCGCTGGCGACTCGGATTTCGAGTGGGCCCAATTCCTGATCTCCAAGGGCGTGCTCGACAAGGAAGTCTACGAAGCCCGCAACCAGCAGTTTTACGACCAGTACAAGGCCGGCACGCTGGACATCTTCGAGTTCCTCGACTTCCAGCTGAAGCCCCTGGCCCGCCACAGCCGCGCCCAGCTCGACGCCTGGCACCGCGAGTTCATGGACACCCGCGTCCGCCCGATGATGACGCCCAAGGCCCAGGCGCTGGTCAAGCAGCACCTGGATTCCGGCGCGGTGGTGGCCATCGTCACCGCCACCAACAGCTTCGTCACCGGCCCCATCGCCCGGGCCTTTGGCATCCCGCACCTGGTCGCCACCATTCCGGCCCAGGAAGACGGCGCCTTCACCGGCAAGCCCCGCGGCACCCCGGCCTTCAAGGCCGGCAAGATCGAGCGCGTCGAGGCCTGGCTCGAAAGCCTCGGCCTGTGCTGGGAGAGCTTTGCCAAGAGCAGCTTCTACAGCGACTCTCACAACGATCTGCCGCTGATGAACAAGGTTGGCAACCCCGTGGCCGTCGACCCGGACGACACCCTGCGGGCTCACGCCGGCAATCACGGCTGGCCGGTGATCTCGCTGCGTTAAACCACTCACGGCCGGGCGTTCCGGCCGGCTCAAGTTCGCGGGCATCGGGCCGTTAGGATTGCGTCATCCAATCACGCGCAGCCCTGAACCCCGAAGCCATCTCTGAAGCGGGGCTGCGTCACATCGCCAGCCCCGATGAAGAACGCCTCCTCCCCCCACGCCAGCCTCAAATGCATCGCGCTGGCCCTGGCGGGCTGCTCCGCCTGCGCCCACGGCGCCGACGACCTGACCGAGCTGTCCCTCGACCAGCTCATCGACGTGCCGGTGGTGAGCGCCTCGCGCTTCGAGCAGAAAGCCTCCGAGACCACCGCCGCCGTCAGCGTCGTCACCCGCGACGACATCCGCCAGTTCGGCTGGCGCACCGTCGCCGAGGTGTTGCGCAGCCTCCACGGCTTCTACACCCATAGCGACCGGGGCTACGACTACGTGGGGGCCCGCAGCTTCGCCCGCCCCCAGGACTACAACACCCGCGTGCTGCTGCTGGTCGATGGCCAGCGGGTCAATGACGCCATCTACGACCAGGCCTACATCGGCACCGACGGCATCATCGACCTGGACATCGTCGATCGCATCGAAGTCATCCGCGGGCCGGGCTCTTCGATCTACGGCGGCAACGCCGTGTTCGGCGTGATCAACCTCATCACGCGCAGCGGCGCCGATCTTTCAGGCGGCGAACTCGGCGGGCGCATTTCCAGCCACAACACCATCGACGGCCGGGCCAGCGTGGGCAAGCGCCTCGACAACGGCGCCGACTTCCTCGCCTCGGTCTCCGGGATGAACGCCACCGGCCCGGCGCTGTACTTCCCCGAGTTCGACACCCCGGCCACCCACAACGGCCACACCGCCCACACCGACTACACCCGCCAGGGCAGCGTCTTCGCCCGCGTCGGCATCGACGGCCTGCGCCTCACCACCGCCGCCAGCCGGCGGGCCAAGGGCGTGCCCACCGGCGCCTTCGGGGCCGAGTTCAACGACCGCGGCCGCGCCTACACCGACACCCAGAGCTACCTCGCCGTCGACTACACCCGCGCCCTCGACGCCGCCACCGAACTCTCCGGCCGCGCCTACCTGTCGGACTACACCTACTCGGCCCCCGCCCTTCTGGGCACGCCGCCGGTACGCAACCACGACGAAGCCCACGGCAGCTGGTACGGCGTCGAGCTCAAGCTGGTGACCAGCCTCTCGGCCCGCAACAAGCTCGTCGCCGGCATCGAGCACCAGCGCAACCGCATCCAGAACCAGCGCAACTACGACACGGCGCCCTACCAGCTCAACGCCGACGACCACCGCCAGAGCGAGCGCAGCGGCGTGTTCGTGCAGGACGATTTCCAATGGACGCCCGACCTCAAGCTCTCGGTGGGCGGCCGGGTGGATCAGGTCACTGGCCAGGGCGCCCAGTTCAGTCCACGGCTGGGCGCGGTGTATCGGCTGTCGGCCCAGACGGTCTGGAAGCTCCAGTACGGCACCGCCTTCCGGGCGCCCAACGTCTACGAGAGCAACTACAGCTACGCCGGCAGCGCCATCGCCAACCCGCGGCTGCGCGCCGAAAAGATCACCACCTGGGAAACCAGCGTCGAGCACTACCTGGACAGCCAGACCCGCCTGCTCGGCACCGCCTACGTCTATCGCCTGGCCGGCCTGATCGACCAGACCACCGAAGCCCGCTCCGGCCTGCTCCAGTACGTCAACGCCGGCCGCAGCTCGGCCCGCGGTGTCGAGCTGGAAATCGAGAAGCTGTGGACCAATGGCGCCCGCCTGCGCACCAGCCTCGAACTCCAGCACGCCCACGACGCCAACGGCAACGATCTCACCAACTCGCCCAACGTCATCGGCAAGCTCAACCTGTCGGTGCCCCTGCCCTGGCAATCCCTGCGCCTGGGCACCGAAGCCCAGTGGTTCGCCGCCCGCAAGACCCACGCCGGCATGGTGCCCGACCACGGCCTCGCCAACCTCACCCTGCTGCGCCCCATGGCCGGCAACAACTGGGAATGGTCGGCCTCGGTCTACAACCTCTTCGACAACCGCTACTTCGACGCCACCGCCTACGACCCCACCGTGCCCCAGCGTGACCGCCTCGCGCAGGACGGCCGCAGCTATCGCCTGAAGGCGGTGTACCGCTTCTGATGGCAGCCCGCGTCATGACTGCCCGCTTCCGCCACCACGCCGTGTACCTGGCCGTGTGGGCCCTGCTCGCCCTGACCAGCCCGGCCGCGCCGGCCGCACCGGAGATCGCCGAGGAGAACGCGGTGAAGGCCGCCTTCATCTACAACTTCGCCAAGTTCTCCGAATGGCCGGACGACCCGTGGAACCGCTCGCCCCGGCTGCGCATCTGCGTCACCGGCAACGGCAGCGACCTCACCGAGGCCGTCGCGGCCCTCGAATCCAAGCCCCCGGTGCGCGGCAAGGCGGTGGACGTACGCCTCCTCGCCCGCGCCGATGAAGGCGGCCAGTGCCACATCCTGGTCATCACCGGCCGCGCCAGCGCGCTCCCGGTGCTCCAGTCGCTGGGCAGCGCCCCGGTGCTCACGGTGGGCGAATCCGACGGTTTCGCCAGCGCCGGCGGCGTCATCGGCCTTTACATGGAAGGCGACAAGGTGCGCTTCGAGGCCAACCCGGATGCCGCCCAGCGGGCCGGGCTCAAGCTCAGTTCCCAGATCCTCCGGCTCGCCCGGCTGGTCCGCGACGGCAAGGGAGGCCGCTGATGTCCGCCGCCGAACGCCCACCCTCGCTCCTCGAAAAGCTCCTCCGGGCGGGTTCGCTGCGCAAGAAGCTGCGCCTCATCAACCTGCTCACCACCGGCAGCGCGTTTCTCATCGCGGTGCTGCTGCTGGCGGTTCACGACTACTTCGAACTGCGCTCCACCTTCATCGAGGAAGCCCGCACCAAGGCCGAGTTCGTCGGCCGCAACAGCGCCTCGGCGGTGGTGTTCGACGATCAGGTGGCGGCCGAAGGCTTCCTGCGCTCCCTGGCCGACGACCACCAGGTGCGCTTCGCCGCCCTGTGGAAACCCACCGGCCAGCCCCTCGCCACCTACACCCAGGCCGGCACGGGCGCCGCCCCGGTGCTCACCCAGGCGCCGGCCGCCGGCTACCTCCTCAGCCTGTCGGCGCTGGACGTCACCCAGCCGATCCGGGTCGATGGCGCCCAGGCCGGCGCGGTGACCCTGCGCTTTGACCTGGGCAAGCTCTACCTGCGCCTGATGTGGCACATCATCGCCTTCGCGGTGGTGATCCTCATCGCCCTGGCCATCGCCCACGGGCTGCTGGCGCGGCTCAACCAGACGATCACCGACCCCATGACCCGCCTCGTGGACGTGATGGACCGCGTCACCGCCGGCGCCGACTACGGCGTCCGCGCACCGGTGGTCTCCGACGACGAGATCGGCGAGCTGGCCCGGGGCTTCAACGCCATGCTCGAACAGATCCAGGAGCGCGACCGCAGCCTCGCCAGCCACCGGGACCAGCTCGAACACAAGATCGAGACCCGCACCCTCGAACTGCGCCGCGCCAAGGAGCTCGCCGAGGCGGCCAACCAGGCCAAGAGCGACTTCCTCGCCACCATGAGCCACGAGATCCGCACGCCGATGAACGCCATCCTCGGCATGACCGAGATGCTCCGGAGCACGCCCCTCAACGCCCAGCAGGCGCGCTTCTCGGATGCGGTTTACCAATCCGGCGAGCACCTGCTCAACATCATCAACGACATCCTCGACTTCTCGAAGGTCGAGGCCGGCAAGCTCGAGCTCGAAACCATCGACTTCCACCTGCGCCAGCTCATCGAGGACGTGGGCTACATGTTCGCCCGCGCCGCCGAAGCCAAGGGCGTCGAGCTGGTCTGCGCGGTGCCCCACGACGCCCCGCTCGCCCTGCGCGGCGACCCGGTACGCCTGCGCCAGATCCTCACCAACCTGATGAGCAATGCGGTCAAGTTCACCCACCAGGGCGAGATCGTCATCCGCGCCCAGCTGCTGGACGAAGACGACGCCCGCGCCCGCTACCGCATCGAGGTCAAGGACAGCGGGATCGGCATCGCCCCCGACGCCCACGACCGGATCTTCAGCGCCTTCTCCCAGGCCGACAACTCCACCACCCGGCGCTACGGCGGCACCGGCCTCGGGCTGGCGATCACCCGCCGGCTGGTCGAGCTGATGGGCGGGCAGATCGGGCTCGACAGCAACCCTGGCGAAGGCACCTGCTTCTGGATCGAGCTGCCCCTCGTCAAGCAGGCCAGCGACGCCACCTCGCCCCTCACCCCGGCCGGGCAGCTGGCCGGCCGCCGGGTACTGCTGGCGATCGACAACACCAGCCAGCGCCACACCATCGGCCAGATCATCCAGGGCTGGTCGATGCAGCCTGCCGGCGTGGCCAGCGGCGCCGACGCCCTGCGCGCCCTCGAACGGGCCGCCACCCGCCGCACCGGCTACGACCTCGCGATCATCGACCTGCACCAGCCGGAGATGGACAGCACCCGGCTGGCCGACGCCATCCGCCGCCAGCCCGCCTTCGCCGCCCTGCCCCTGCTCGTCGTCGCCCCGGTCGGCGCCGGCCAGGCCACGTCCGCCGATGGCGTGCTCACCAAGCCGGTGCGCCAGTCCGACCTCTACGACGCCATCGCCACCGTCTTGTTCCAGACGCCCCGCAGCGCCCCCACCCCCACACCGGCGGCGCCGGCCACCGGGCTCAGCGGCCACGTGCTGGTGGCCGAGGACAACCCGGTCAACCAACAGCTGGCGCAGGCCATGCTCCAGTCCTTCGGGCTGCAGTGCACCCTCGCCAACAACGGCTGCGAGGCCATCGAAAAGGTCCGCAGCGGCCACTTCGACCTGGTGCTGATGGACTGCCAGATGCCCGAGATGGACGGCCTCGAAGCCACCGCGCGGATCCGCGTGCTGCAGGACGAAGGCCAGATCCGCCCGCTGCCGGTGATCGCCCTCACCGCCAACGCCGTCTCCGGCGACCGGGAACGCTGCCTCGCCGCCGGCATGGACGCCTACCTCAGCAAGCCCTTCACCCGCGAGCAGCTCTCGCGGATGCTCTCCACCTGGCTGCCCGGCGGGCACCACGCGACGCCCGAGGCGAGCCAGCCATCCCTGCCCCCGCCCCCTGTGGGCGATGAGCCGATCAACCCCGCGGCGCTCGATGCGATCCGCCGCATCCCCGGCCCCAACGGCCCCGCCCTCGTCGACCGGGTGATCCGCAGCTTCCTCGCCGAAACCCCGCCGCGTCTCGCCGAAATCGGCCGCAGCCTGCGCGAGGCCGATACCGAATCCCTGCGGCGGACCGCCCATTACCTCAAGTCGAGCACCGCCCACGTGGGCGCCGAAGGGCTCGCCGCCCGGTTCAAGGCCCTCGAAGCCACCGCGCACACCACCAGCCCGGAAGCAGCCCAGCGCATCCTGGCCACCATCGACGAAGAGTGGTCCAGGGTCTGCCAGGCCCTGGAGGCCACCCTCGAAGGAAACGCCCGCCATGTCGAATCCTGACACCCCGCCACCGCCCCGCGTCCTGATCGTCGACGACGACTTCACCGCCCGCCTGCTCGAACGGGAAGCCCTCGAACAGAGCGGCTTCACGGTCGTTGAAGCCAGCGACGGTGCCGAAGCCCTGGCCGCCGTGGACCGGCAGCCGCCCGACCTGATGCTCCTCGACGTGGGCATGCCGGGCCTCGACGGCTTCGAGGTGTGCCGCCGGCTCCGCCGCCGCTGGGCCGCCAGCGACCTGCCGGTCATCATGGTCACCGGGATGGACGACCTCGCCTCCATCAACCTCGCCTAAGAGGTGGGCGCCAACGACTTCATGGCCAAGCCCATCAACTGGCCGATTCTCGGCCATCGGGCCCGCTACGTGCTGCGCGCCGCCGAGAGCGTGCGCGTCCAGAAGGCCCTCGAAGCCCGCCAGGCCGCCATCGTGCGCGCCATCCCCGACATGCTGTTCACCCTGCGCGGCGACGGCATGATCCTCGACGCCAAGGCCGGCGCCGGCCGCCGCGACGCCATCCAGCCACGCCTGTTCATCGGCCGGCGGGTGGCCGACGTGCTGCCCGCCGGGCTCGCCGAGCAGCTGGACGACAACCTCCGGCGGGCCCTCGCGGACGGCATGCTCCAGGCCCTCGTGCTCACCCTCCCGGTCGACGGCCAGGACAGGCACTACGAGGCACGCCTCGCCCGCAGCAGCCAGGATCAGGTGATCGCCGTGGTGCGCGACATCACCCGCGAAAAGCAGAACGAAGAGAAGATCCGCCGGCTGGCCTACTACGACCCGCTCACCGGCATGCCCAACCGCCAGCATTTCGTCGAGCGGCTTGAGCAGGAGCTCCATCGCTCCGCCCGCGAGCGCCGCAAGCTCGCCCTGCTGTTCCTTGATCTGGACGGCTTCAAGCGCATCAACGACACCCTCGGCCACGACACCGGCGACGTGGTGCTGCGCGAAGTGGCCCTGCGCCTGAAGGAGAAACTGCGGGTCAGCGACATCGTCTCCCGGCCCGGCGCCGACGAACCGAGCCCGCCCCTGCACCTGGCGCGCCTGGGTGGCGACGAGTTCGTGATCGCCCTGCCGTCCCTCGAAGACGCGCGTGCCGCCATCCAGATCGCCCAGCGGGTGCGCAGCGCCCTCGCCCGGCCCTTCCGGGCAGAAGACGCCGAGGTGAGCATCGGCGCCAGCATCGGCATCGCCATGTACCCCGAAGACGGCACCGACGCGGCCACCCTGCTCAAGCACGCCGACACCGCCATGTACCACGCCAAGGAGCGCGGCCGGAACAACTGGCAGATGTACAGCGAGGACCTGACCCATCAGGCGGTCGAACGGCTCAAGCTCGAGAACGACATCCGCAAGGGGCTGGAGCGCGGTGAGTTCGTGCTGCACTACCAGCCCATCGTCGATACCGCCGACAGCCGCATCGTCGGTGTCGAGGCGCTGCTGCGCTGGCAACACCCGGAGCGCGGGCTGCTCGAGCCCTCGGCCTTCATTCCGGTTGCCGAAGAGAGCGGGCTCATCATCCCCCTCGGCCACCGGGCGCTGGACGCCGCCTGCGCCCAGGGCGCCGCGTGGCAGCGGGCCGGCATCGCCCCGGCGCGGATCGCCGTCAATCTGTCCGGCAGCCAGCTGCGGATGCCGGATTTCACCCACGGACTGATGGCGCTCCTCGCCCACCACGGGCTCGATGCCGGGCGGCTGGTGCTGGAACTCACCGAAGGGCTGGTAATGGACGGCGACCCGGCCATCGCAGCCGAACTGCACCGGCTGCGGGCGGCCGGCGTGCATTTCGCGCTGGACGATTTCGGCATCGGCTATTCATCCATCGCCCACCTCAAGCGCCTGCCCATCGGCAGCCTGAAGATCGACCGCAGCTTCGTCCACGGCCTGTTCGACAACCCCAACGACGCGGGCATCACCACCGCCATCCTGGCGATGGCCCGCCATCTGGGGCTGGACGTGGTGGCCGAAGGCGTCGAGACCGCCGCCGAGCGGGATTTCCTGCGCGAAGCCGGCTGCCGGACGATGCAGGGCTACCTTTTCTCGCCGCCGCGCCCGGCGGCCGAGATGGAAACCCTGCTGCGGGACGCCCTGCGCGAGCCAGCCTGAACCCGCCTGACGGGGATCAGAGCCCGCTGGCCTTGAACCACGCCAGCAGCCGGCCCCAGCCATCCGCCGCATCCGCAGCCCGGTAGCTCGGGCGGTAGTCGGCGTGAAACGCGTGGCCGGCATCCGGATACACCACGAACTCCACCCGCTTGCCGGCCTTCGCGAGATCGGCCTTCATGTCGTCCACGTCGGACACCGGGATGCCCTGATCCTTGGCGCCATAAAGGCCCAGCACCGGGGCGCTGATCTTGTCCACCACGTCGATCGGATGGTGGGGCGTCATCGCGCTGGCGACCCCGGTCAGGCGGCCATACCAGGCCACGCCGGCCTTCAGCTTCGGGTTGTGGGCGGCGTACAGCCAGGTGATGCGCCCGCCCCAGCAGAAGCCGGTGATGCCCAGCCGCGCCCCATCGCCGCCATTGGCTGCAGCCCACGCGGCGGTGGCGTCCAGGTCGGCCAGCACCTGGGCGTCCGGCACCTTGCTCACCACCTTCGCCAGAATGTCCGCCACGCTGTCGATGCCCGCCGGGTCGCCCTGGCGCTGGAACAGGTTGGGCGCGATGGCCTGATAGCCCTGGCGGGCCAGGCGCCGGCACACATCGCGGATGTATTCGTGAACCCCGAAGATTTCCTGCACCACCAGCACGGTGGGGAAAGGCCCCTTGCCCGCGGGCTGGGCACGGTAGGCCTTGAGGGCGACGCCGTCGGGCGCCGGCACCGTGATCTCGCCCGCCACCAGCCCGTCGGCCGGCGTGACGACCACGCTCTGCCCGAGGGCCGGCTGCACGGCCAGCGCAAAACCCGCCGCCAGCGAACCGCCGACGAAGGTCCGCCGGCTCAGGGGCAGGCCGGGAACGAGACTGTCGAAATCGGAATCCTGAACCGTTGCCATCGAACGCTCCTCACTGTTGGGAAGAGCGTCAGCATACCGCGCCACCGGCGCGGTGCGATCAGTTCCAGGCCGCGTGGCCGGTGGGCACGGCGGCGGGGCGGTCGAACCACACGCCGCTGCGGCTCGCCGGGCGCCGCTCGGCCAGGGCGCGCTCGGTGCCACAGGCGTACTGGCGGGTGAATTTCTCGGTCAGGGTGACGTGCTTGCCCAGCACCTGGATGAAGCCCGCATCCGACAGCTCGCGGAAGATCCGCGACAGGGTTTCCGGCGTGAAGCCCATGCGCGCCGCCAGCACGTTCTTGGGGATCGCCAGCTCCAGCTCGATCCGCGCCGCCTTCGCCGCCGCCGCGGCGCCCATCCGGCGCAGGTATTCCACCACCTTGGCCGAGCCGGACTGCAGGCAGTCGGCGGCAATGTCGCGCTCGATGGACGACTGACGCTGGGCCACCGCGGCGAGCATCCGGCGCATCAGGCGCGGCTCGCTGTCCATGGCCCGGAAGATGCCGTCGCGGCCGACCGACACCAGCACCACCGGCGACACGGTCTCCACCGACGACACGTAGGGCGCATCGCCGAACAGTTCGGCCACGCCGAACAGCTGGTTGGGCGACAGGATCTCGATGACCTTCTCGCCGCCCTCCGGCGACGACACCGCCACCTTCAGGTGCCCGGACATCACATGGAAGAGCGCCTTCGGACGCTCGCCCGAGGCGTAGATCGCCGCCCCCTTGGGCAGGCTCACCACATGGGCTGCGCGCGCTACCTCGGCGATCACGGTATCGGGCAGATCACGAAACAGGGCAAGCTCGCCCAACACCAGAGACAGATCATCAAGACTCGTGCGCATCACATTTACCTCGCTGCTACAAAGTGGGGTCATGCGGGGAAAAACTGCCTTCGACCCCGGTACATGGCACGCAGTCTAGGAGCCCAAACCGGGCTGAAAGTTGACTTAGATCAGAGTCCAAACCTGCTCAAAAATAAGGCAAATACCTCCAACGAGGTATCCGCCCCACCACCCCAAAACCGGCGCCAAACCATTGCTTTATAAAGCTTTGACCTAAAAACGCCGCGGCACCTCCCGAGTCGCACAAAGCCGCAGCCTATCCTTTCGTCTAACCCCATTTTCCTGGCCTGCGTACCCACCGGACGTGACCCCGGAGGCGACTCGGGGCGAGAATGGCGACCTGCCGAACAACCAGGCCCGCCCCGTGACCGCCCAGCACTCCAACCAAGGCGTCTCCCCCACCTCGCCGCCCCCTTCCGGGCGCCGCCGCCCCTCGGTGGTGCTGCGCCTGGGTGCGTGGATCGCCGCCATCGCCAGCCTCGCCGCGGTGTCGATCTTCGCCTCGATCACGGTGGCCGAGCTGTCGTCCGGCGAAGCCCGGGCGATCAACCTCGCCGGCTCCCTGCGCATGCAGTCCTACGCCATCGGGGCGGCCCTCGCCCAGGGCGACGCCCGCGGCATCGAGCAGGCCATTGCCGAGTTCGAGACGCGCTTCACCAGCCCCGACCTCACCCGCACCATCCCCCAGGGCGCCGATGGAAGCCTGCGCCGGGCCTACGACGCGGTGGGCAGCGTGTGGCGCGGGCGCTTCCATCCGGCTGTGGAGAAGGCCGCCACCGAAGTGGCCGCCGGCCAGCCCGGTGGCGGACGGCTCTCCGCCGAGACCGCCGAGATCGTCACCGCCATCAACCGACTGGTGGTGCTGATCGAACAGGGCCTGGAAGACAAGCTGCAGCTGCTGCGGCTGGTGCAGGGCATTTCGCTGGTGTTGCTGGTGATCGTCGGCGCCGCAGCGGTGTTGCAGTTGAAACAGAAAGTGTTGCTTCCGCTGCACGATCTCCTCGCCTCCGCCGACCGGGTGCGGCGCGGCGATTTCGCCGTGCGGGTGCCGATCCGCGAGCCGGACGAGCTCGGCCAGCTCGGCGAGGCCTTCAACTTCATGGTCGAGGATCTGTCCCGCAGCTACGCCCAGCTGGAAAACCGGGTCCAGGAGAAGACCGAGGAGCTCGCTCGCAGCAACCAGTCCCTCGACCTGCTCTACCGCACCACCCGCGCCCTCTCCGAGCGCGCCGTGACCCGGGCGACGCTCCAGCAGGTGCTCGACGACATGGAACAGGTGGTCGGGGTGACGAGCGGCGCAATCTGCCTGAGCCGGGCCGACGCGCCGGAGACCGTCTGCCGCACCGGCGCCGACGGCATCGCCATCGACGCCCTGTGCCGCTCCACCTGCCACGGCTGCGAAAGCGGCGACCGTGCCATCGTGGCCCACCCCAAGCCCGCCGGCGGCCAGACGATTGCCGCCCCGCTCTTCGACGGCAGCCGCAGCCACGGCGCCCTGCTGCTTGCCCTGCCGCCGGGCCAGACCCTCGCCCCCTGGCAGCTGGAGCTCCTCGAGACCGTCGGCCGTCACGTGGGCGCCGCGCTGGCCTCGACCCAGCGCAACGAGGAGCGCCACCGACTGGCGCTGCTCGACGAACGCTCGGTGATCGCCCGGGAGCTGCACGACTCCCTCGCCCAGTCGCTGTCCTATCTCAAGATCCAGGTCACCCGGCTGCAGACCCTGCTGCGCAAGAGCCCCACGCCCGAGCCCGTCACCGAGATCGTCGGCGAGCTGCGCGACGGGCTCAACGAGGCCTACCGCCAGCTGCGCGAGCTGCTCACCACCTTCCGCCTGCGCATCGACGGGCGCGGCCTCAACGCCGCCATCGACGACACGGTGCAGGAATTCCGCCGCCGCACCGGGCTGGAGATCACCCTCGACAACCGCCTGGGCGGCGTCGAGCTGGCCCCCAACCGCGAGATCCACGTGCTGCAGATCATCCGCGAGGCCCTCACCAACATCGAACGCCACGCCCAGGCGGGCCGGGTGGCGATCGCCCTCGCCCCGAACGGCGCCGAGCGCCTGCGGGTGACGGTGGACGACGACGGCGTGGGCTTTGACGAGGCCGACCGCCCGCTCCATCGCTACGGCATCGTCATCATGCACGACCGCGCCCAGAGCCTCGCCGGCGAGATCAGCGTGCGCCCCCGTGAAGGCGGCGGCACCCGGGTCGAGCTGGATTTCCCCGCCGACGCCCACCTCTCCGATTCACCGACCTCCGCCCAAGGAAGCGCGCCATGAACGCCCCCGCCACCACATCCGTCATCATCATCGACGACCACCCCCTGTTCCGCAAAGGCGTCTCCCAGCTCATCGCCCTGTCCGACCAGCTCCACCTCATCGGCGAGGCCAGCAGCGGCGAGGAAGGCCTGGAGCTGGCCCGCGCCCTCGAGCCCGACCTGATCCTGCTCGACCTCAACATGCGCGGGATGAGCGGCATCGAGACCCTGCGCGCGCTCCGCGAGGCCGACCTCGCCGCGCGCATCCTGATCCTCACCGTGTCGGATGCCGCCGACGATCTGGTCGCGGCGATCCGCGCCGGCGCCGACGGCTACCTGCTGAAGGACATGGAACCCGAAGAACTGCTGGCGCGCATCGTCGAAGCGCTCTCGGGGCGCATCGTCATCAGCGAGAGCCTCAACGGGCTGCTCGCGCGTTCGCTCCGCGACGAGGCCCAGGCTGCCGAACGCAGCCTCGCCCCGCTCACCGACCGGGAGCGCGACATCCTCGGCTGCCTGGCCAGCGGGCTATCGAACAAGCTGATCGCCCGCGACCTCAACATCGCCGAGGGCACGGTGAAGGTGCACATCAAGAATCTGCTGAAGAAGCTCAAGTTCCGCTCTCGCCTCGAGGCCGCCGTGTGGGCCATCGACCAGAACCTGCGCCCAGGCACCCCCGGGCCGCGCTGAACCCGCCCCGTCAGGCAGGCGCGTCGTCCCGCACCGGCAACGCGTCGGCGTAACGCCGGCTCTCCGGCGCGTCGGGCCGGAAGCGGATCACGATCCGCGTGCCGGAATGGATGCGGCTGCTGGTGTCGGCCCCGACGACCAGCTTGCCGCCAATCTGATTCACCAGCCCCACCACCAGGCGCCAGCCAAGGCTGCGGCTGGTGGCCGGCGAGAAGCCCGGCTGCAGCCCCACCCCGTCGTCCTCCACCCACAGGCGGGCGCCGTCCTCGCCGTCGGCTTGCAGGCCCACCTGGATGCGCCCCGCGCTGCCGTGGGGAAAGGCGTGCTTGACGGCGTTGGAGACCAGCTCGTTCACGATCAGCGCGCAGGGGATCGCCGTCTCGATGCCGAGCACCACCTGGTCCAGCGCCGATTCGATACGCACCCCCTGCCGCCCGTGCTGGGACGCCAGCCGCTCCACCAGCTGGCCCAGGTAACGCTTGAAGTCGATGCTCGCCAGATCGTGGGAGCGGTACAGCTGCTCGTGCACCTGGGACATGGCCATCACCCGCGCCGCGCTGTCCTCGAACAGCTCGCGCACGTCCGCGTCGTCCACGCTGCGCCCCTGCATGGTGAGCAGGCTCGCCACCACCTGGAGGTTGTTCTTCACCCGGTGGTAGATCTCCTTGAGCAGCGCCTCTTTCTCGTGGAGCGCCGCGCTGATCCGCTGTTCGGCGATCTTGGCGTCGGTGATGTCGGCGTGCGAGCCCGCCACCCGCAGTGCCCGACCGTCCGACTTGCGCTTGACCACCGCGCCGCGGGACAGGATCCAGCGCCACTCGCCGCTCTTGGCGCGCATCCGGAACTCGGCCCGGAAGGCCGCATCGGGCGAGGCGATGAACTCCCGGAAGCGTGCCTCGGTGGCCTCCCGGTCGTCCGGGTGGATCTGCCGGGTCAGCGCTTCGGGGCCCAGTTCGAGCTCGCCCACCTCGTAGCCGAGCATCGTGAAGTAACGCGGGCTCACGTAGATCGCGCCGGTCTTGAGGTTCCAGTCCCAGATGCCGTCGGTGGCCCCCTCGACCGCCAGGCGCAGGTGTTCCTCGCGCTGCTCCAGCACCGACTCGGCCCGGTTGAGGCTCTTGATGTTGGCGATCAACACCACAATCACCACCGTCAGGGCGACCAGCGCCGCCAGCATCGCCCAGAAGACACCGCCGCTGCGCTCGACCACCCCGGGGGGCTTGCCGATCAGTTGGGCGCCCTCGGGCAAGCGGCTTTCGGGCACGCCAAAGCGCTCCATCACGGTGTGATTGAAGAGCAGCACCGGCTCGGCATCGACCACCGGCAGCGACCGGGCCGGGGTGCCGGCGAGGACGCGCCGGGCCATCCCGGCGGCGACCCGCCCCTGGGTGACGCCGTCTTCCACGCTGCCGCCAATGGTGATCCCATCTCGCACCCGGTGGCTGGTGATGTCGAACACCGGCGCCGGCGACACCTGGGCCATGCGGGTGATCACCTCTGAATAATCCAGCCGGCGCCCCTGGTCATCCACCGCGGTGGCCAGGGGCAGGATGATGTCGTTGGGCGACAGCCGCGCCACGATGGTGAGGATCTCGCTCAGGCCCAGGTCGAAATACTGCTCCACCGGCAGGGGGCTGCCCATCTTGAGCAGCGCCTCGTGGGCGTGGGCGAAGCCGGTCGCCGACCCGCCCAGATTGCCGAACACCACCATCCGACGGGCGTCCGGCAGCAACTTGCGGGCCGCGCCCAGGGTGCCGACGATGTCCACGTTCTCCCGCACACCGGTGATCGGCACATCGGGCCGCACCCGCACGGGGTCGAAATCACGCACGTCCGAGAACACCACCGACGCCTTGGGAAACAGCGCATCCCGGTGACGCAGCGCGAAGTCCAGCGCCGGATCGTCGGTGACGATCACCAGGTCGACACGCCGGTCGCCAACCCGCTGGCGCAGATGCTCGACGGTGCCCGCATCATCGTCGCGGCGGGGCTGACGCAGGGCGTCCAGGTCATGGACAAAGATCTCCGGCGGCGCGTCGCCACTGCGCAGCACCTGCAGGATCCCGCTCACCTGGGCATCGGTCCAGGCAAAGCCCCAGTGGTAGGAATTGATGACCAGCACGGTCTTGCGCTCGGCCACCGGCAGGACCGGGGCGTCCGTGCGGGCCGCCACCGGCCCGAAGACCAGCGCCGCCAGCATCGCCAGAAGCGTGAATACGCGCAGCACGATCGCCTCTCCGGCCTACTGGACCGAAACCGCCGACCCCATCCCGGCACGGCGACCCAGCCCGAGCAGGCTCTCGATCACCATCGCCGGCGCCGGCTGCTCGAACAGGAAGCCCTGCAGCAGGTCACAACCGAGATCGTTGAGGAAGCGCGCCTGGGCACTGTTCTCGACGCCCTCGCCCACCACCGTGAGCCCCAGCGCCCGCGACATGGTGACGATGGCCGAGACGATGGCGCCACTCTCCCGGTTGTCCGGCAGGTCGGTCATGAACGAGCGGTCGATCTTGAGGGCGTGGATCGGCAGACGCTTGAGATAGCTGAGGCTGGAATAGCCGGTGCCAAAGTCGTCCACCGCGATGCGCAGGCCGTTGCGGCGCAGCTCGTCGAGGGTCGCGCGGGCCCGCTCGGGCTGCTGCATGATGCTCGACTCGGTGAGCTCCAGCGCCAGGCACGACGGGTCGAGGTCGAACTCGGCCAGCGTGCCCATCACCAGCCCGACCAGATCCGGATCGCGGAACTGGCGCGCCGACAGATTCACCGCCACCTTCACGTCCACCGCGCCAGCGTCATGCCAGACGCGCAGCTGGCTGCACACGGTGCGCAGCACCCAGGCCCCGATGGGCACGATCAGCCCGGAGCGCTCGGCGCTCTGCATGAAGACATCCGGCGCCACCAGGCCGCGCTCCGGATGCTGCCAGCGCAGCAGCGCCTCCAGCGAATGCACGCCGCCATCGGCGTCGTGGATGGGCTGGTAGTGCAGCTCGAACTGGGATTCGGCCAGCGCCCGGCGCAGGTCGGCCTCCAGCACCATGCGCTGGTTGATCTGCCGGCCCCACTCGCTCGAATAGAACACGAAGCCGTTCTTGCCCAGCTCCTTGGCCCGGTACATGGCGTCGTCGGCGGCCACGATCAGCCGGTCGCCGGTCACCGCGTCGTTGGGAAAACGGCTGATGCCGATGCTGCAGGAGGTCTGGATGAGGTGCTCCTCAAAGGTGCAGGGCAGCTCCATCGCGGCGATCAGCTTGGAGCACACCCCCGCCACCGCGTTGTCGTCCTCGACCCCGGGCAGGATCACCACGAACTCGTCGCCCCCCAGGCGGCCGACGATGTCGGTCTCGCGCACGGCCCCCTTCAGACGCCGGGCCACATCGCGCAGCAGCGCGTCACCCGCGTTGTGGCCGAGGGAATCATTCACCAGCTTGAAGTTGTCCAGATCGATGAACATCACCGCCAGCTGCTCGCCCCGGCGCCGGCAGAAGGCGATGGACTGCTCCAGCTGGCGATTGATCTGGGTGCGGTTGGAGAGCCCGGTGAGGGCATCGTAATAGGCCACGAAGACCAGCTGCTCCTCGGCCGAGCGGCGGGCGGTGACGTCCTGCAGTTGGACGATGTAGTAGCGCGTCGAGCCCCGGTCGTCGCGCACCGCGGACACCGACAGCAGCGCCCACACCACCCGGCTGTCCGGCGTCACCAGGCGCAGTTCGATCTGGAAGCTCGGCAGGCTGTTGTCCATCAGCCGGGCGAGGTACTCGTCGAGCATCGGGCGGTCGCCCTCGTGGCACAGATGGAGGAAGGACAGGCCGGCGATGACCTCGCCATGCACGCCCAGCATCGCCACCGCCACGTCGTTGGCCTGCAGGAAGCGGCCATCCGCCGCCACCAGGGCCATGCCGATGGCCGCGTATTCGAAGGCCGAGTGGAAGCGCCGCTCGCTCTCGGCCAGGGCCCGCTCCATCTCGCGGCGGCGGGCGATGTCACGCAGCACCAGCACGCAACCCATCAGCTCGCCGTCGGCGGCGATGATCGGTGCCGCGGCATATTCCACCGGCGTGACCGCACCGCTGCGGGTGGTGAGCAGTGCCGGGCACTGGGCCGGCAGCCCGGACATCAGCATGGCGCCGACCACCGGATCGGGCACCGGCAGGCCGCTCCGCTCGTGGCGCAGATCGAGGATGGCGCCGATCGGCTGGCCGACCGCCTCGGCGTCGCTCAGGCCGATCAGCCCTTCGGCGATGGGGTTGATCATGCGCACCCGCCCGGCCGTATCGGTGGCCACCACGCCCTCGCCGATGGAGCACAGGGTGCGCGAGAACCACTCCTCGCTCTGGCGCAGGCGGCTGTCCATGGCGTGCTTGACGAGGGCCACCTCGATGGAAGCGCGGATGTCGTCGGGCCGGAAGGGCTTCAGCAGATAGCCCTGGGGCGCCGTGGCGCGGGCCCGGCGCAGGGTCTCGTCATCGCTGAAGGCGGTGAGATAGATCACCGGCACGTCGCGCCGCTCGCGCAGGCGGGCGGCCGTCTCCACCCCGTCCATGCCACCACGGATGACGATGTCCATCATCACCAGATCAGGGCCGGTCGAATCGAACAGTTCGATGGCCTGGTCACTGCTTGCCGCAATGCCGGTGACCACATATCCGTAACTCTCGAGGCGCTGGGCCAGGTCCATGGCGATGATCGCCTCGTCCTCGACGATCAGAACCCGGGTCGGCTTGTCGCTCATGCTCTCTCCCACCCGTTTGAAATCGGGCGTCTTCCTTGTTATCAAACCGTTCGGAATATGGTTTAACGGTATCTTGACGTATGTCTTTAGTCATATTTTCGGAAACGTTTTCCGAAACTGCGAACATTTCGGCCAGCCGGCTGTCGACCTTCCTGCCGGAAAAATGTACCGTCCATCCCGGCTCAAACTTTGCGGTGGAGAAACAATTGAACAAGCGAATCATCTGGACCCTGCTCTCGGTGCTGTGCGCCGGCCAGACGGCGGCCCAGGAACTGGCCGCGGCACCCCGCCTGGCCCCCACCGCCGACCAGGCCCAGACGGCCTACCTGAGCGCGCAGATCCTGAGCCGCTACCACTACAAGACCGTTCCCCTCGACGACGCCATGTCGGAGAAGATCTTCGACCGCTATCTCAAGGCCCTCGATCCGGAACGGCTGTTCTTCACCCAGGCCGACATCGACAGCTTTGCCGACACCCGCACCCGGCTCGACGACGCGATCCTGCGGGGCAATCTTTCTGCGCCCTTCGCCATGTTCCAGCGCTACGAGCTGCGCGTGACCGAGCGCCTCGGCTACGCCCGCGAGCTCCTCGGCCAGGGCTTCGACTTCAGCGCCAAGGAAAGCTACCCCTACGCCCGCGACAAGGCCCCGTGGCCCGCCGACGAAGCCGAAGTGCGCGACCTGTGGCGAAAGCGCGTCAAGAACGACTGGCTGCGCCTCAAGCTCGCCGGCAAGGACGACAAGGCCATCCGCGACACCCTCGCCAAGCGCTACGACAACTACGTCACCCGCGCCACCCGCAACAAGAGCGAGGACGTCTTCCAGATCTTCATGAACGCCTACGCCATGTCGATCGAGCCCCACACCAACTACCTGGGCCGCAGCGCCTCGGCGGATTTCGACATCTCCATGCGCCTGTCGCTGGTGGGCATCGGCGCCGTGCTGCAGGAGCGTGACGAGTACATCACCATCCGCGAACTGGTGCCCGGCGGCCCGGCGGCGCGCTCCGGCAAGCTCGCCGTGGGCGACCGCATCGTCGGCGTGGGCCAGGGCGACGACGCCGTGGCCGACGTGGTCGGCTCCCGGGTCGACGAGGTCGTCAAGCTGATCCGCGGCGAGAAGAACACCCGCGTGGTGCTCGACGTGCTGCCCGCCGACGCCGGCCCCGACGCCAAGCACAAGCAGGTCGCCCTCACCCGCGACAAGATCAAGCTCGAAGAGCAGGCCGCCAAGAGATCCGTCATCAAGACCGGCGAAGGCACCACCGCCCGCAAGATCGGCGTCATCAACCTGCCCGCCTTCTACGAAGACTTCGAAGGCCGCCGCAAGGGCGACAAGGATTACCGCAGCGCCAGCCGCGACGTGGCCCGTCTGATCGACGAGCTGAAGAAGGAGAAGGTCGACGGCCTCCTGATCGACCTGCGCAACAACGGCGGCGGCTCGCTGCGCGAGGCGGTCGAGCTCACCGGCCTCTTCATTGACAAGGGCCCGGTGGTCCAGCAGCGCCGCCCCGACGGCCAGATCGGCGTCGAGAAGGACGAACACGCCGGCACCGCCTGGGATGGCCCGCTGGCGGTGCTCATCAACCGCGGCTCCGCGTCGGCCTCCGAGATCTTCGCCGCCGCGCTGCAGGACTACGGCCGCGCGCCCATCATCGGCGAGCCGAGCTTCGGCAAGGGCACCGTCCAGACCATGATCAGCCTGGACCAGATCGCCCGCAACGATCCGCCCAAGTTCGGCGACCTGAAGATGACCGTCGCCCAGTTCTTCCGCATCAACGGCGGCACCACCCAGCTGCGCGGCGTGGTGCCCGACATCCGCTTCCCGTCGGTGTCCGACCCGCAGAGCTTCGGCGAATCCAGCTACGACAACGCCCTGCCGTGGATCCAGGTGAAGGCCGCCGAATTCCGTCCGGTGGATGAAGTCTCGCCGCGCCTGGCCGATCTCCAGCGCCGCCACGACGCCCGCATCGCCAAGGACAAGGATTTCGCCCAGCTGCTGCAGGATGTGGCCGAGTACAAGCGCCTGCGCGAAACCAAGCAGCTGTCCCTCAACGAGACCGAGCGCCGCCAGGAGAAGGAACGCCAGGAAGCACGCCTCAAGTCCCGCGACAAGGGCAGCAAGGACAAGCTCGCCGCCCTCCAGGACGACGGCCTCCAGTACGGCGAACGCAGCCTGGCCGCCGATCTCGCCGCCGAGAAGGCCCGCAAGGACAGCAAGGACGTACTCCTCACCGAAGCCGCCCGCATCGTCGCCGACGAGGCCGAACTGCTCACCAGCCGCACCCAGCTCGCCCTGCGCGAGCGGAACGCGGCCGGCGCTGCCAAGGCCACGACGCTGCGCTGAAACGCTGGCGCCAGAAGCACAACACCCCGGGGTGTCACGCCTCCGGGGTGTTTTCGTTTCAAGGCCTGGCGCGTCCGATCAGGTCGTCACCTCGCCCTCCAGCGAGCGGGACAACCACTTCAACACCGTCTCGAACAGCAGGTCGGAATCCACCGGCTTGGTGATGTGGTCGTTCATGCCGGCCTCCAGGCACGCCTGGCGATCCTCCACAAAGGCGTTGGCCGTCATCGCCAGGATCGGCGTACCGGTGTTGGCCGAATCGGCGCGGATCCGCCGGGTCGCCTCCAGGCCGTTCATGCGGGGCATCTGCATGTCCATCAGGATCAGGTCGTAGCCCGTCTGCCGGGCCATCTCCACGGCCACCAGCCCGTCGTCGGCCACCTCCACGACCAGGCCGGCGTCTTCCAGCAGGCACAGGGACACCTCCTGGTTCACCGGCTCGTCCTCCACCAACAGCACCCGCGCGCCGGCAAACTCGGCCTGAAGCAGCGACTCGGCCGAAACCGGCTTGCCTGTCGCGTCGCTCCGCACCGCGCTGCCGATGCCCAGCCTGGCGGTGAACCAGAAGGTGCTGCCTTCGCCCGGCACGCTCTCCACGCCGATATCGCCCCCCATCTGCAACGCCAGGCGCCGGCTGATCGCCAGCCCAAGGCCCGTGCCGCCGTACTTGCGGGTGGTCGATGCGCCGGCCTGCTCGAAGGCATTGAACAGGCGCGCCGCCTCTTCCGGCGCAATGCCGATTCCCCGGTCGCGCACCTCGAAGCGCACCAGCACATCGTCCGCGCCGGATTCGATCTGCGCCACGCTCAGCACGATCTCGCCCGTCGGGGTGAACTTCACGGCGTTGCCGACGAGGTTCAGGAGGATCTGGGTGAGCCGCAGGGGATCGCCCCTCAGCGGCGAAATGCCCAGCGCTGACGGCAGATCGATGCAAAGCCGCAGCCCCTTCTCGGTGATCCGCTGCCCCATCAGGCTGGCCAGGTTCTCCACCACTTCGCCGATACGAAAGTCGACCTGCTCCATCGTCAGCCGGTCGGCCTCGATCTTCGACAGGTCGAGGATGTTGTTGATGACCCCCAGCAGATGCTGGGCGGCCTTGCCGATCTTGCCCAGCTGATCGATCAGCCGGGGGTCGGTGGCCCGGCGCAGGGCCAGGCTGTTCATCCCGATGATGGCCGTCATGGGCGTGCGCAGCTCGTGGCTCATGTTGGCGATGAACGAACTCTTGGCCCGGCTCGCCGCTTCGGCCCGACGCCTTTCGCGATTGAGCAGCACCAGGCCGATCTGGTCGGCCAGCTGGCAGGCGAAGTCGATCTCATCCGGCGCCCACGCGTGGGGCCTGCCGGTCTCGGCCAGGCACAGCAGCCCGAAGGGACGCCGGCCCGAGGCGATCAGGCAGCCGAGCATCGACTGGATCTCGGCCTGCGCGAGCGGACCGTGGACCAGGCCGGCCAGACGCGGGTCATGCTGCGCGTCGTTGCTGGCCCTGTAGCGCGCCGCCTTCAGCGCCGCCAGGTGGTCGCCAAAACCGGTCTCTTCAATCACCTGCCCGGCACAGTGCTCGCCGCTCGAACGGGTGAACAGGTCGATGCAGCGCAGACGGGACTCCCCGTCCTCCAGCAGCCAGACGCTGACCCGCTCCACCTCGAAGGTACGGGCGAGCCGCGCGGTCACCACCTGCACCATGGTGTCCAGATCGCCCTCGTTGATCGCCGGCAGGCCAGCCAGCTGGAGCATCAGCTCCTGCATTGCGGCGCGACGCCGGGCCAGGCGGGTCTGCTCCGTCATGTCGCGGAAGGACAGCACCCCGCCGACACAGCGATCCCCATCGAACATCGGCGTGACCAGGAAATCCACCGGAAAGCCGCTGCCGTCCCGACGCCAGAAGAACTCGTCGTCCCCCCGGCGCGGCCGGTGGTCGATCAGCGACTGCCCGATCGGACAGGCCTCCGCCGGGTACGGCGTGCCATCAGGACGGGAGTGGTGCGTCAGGTCATGCAGCGACTGGCCCAGGAGCGCCTCGCCCGGATGGCCCAGCATCCGCTCGGCCGCGGGATTGACGAAGGTCATGTGCCCGTCCGAATCGAAACCGATGATGCCCTCGCCCGATGAGGCCAGGATCAGCGCCTGACTGCGGTGGAGCGCCCCCAGCTGCCCGAGGGCCCGGTCCGTTTCGCCCTTGGCGACACGCAGGCGGGTCAGCGCCTCCACCTGGAAGATCTCCAGCAGGCGCACGATCGAAGCCGCGATGACGATGGCCGCCGCTGCCCGCGCCAGCTGCACCGGAAAACCGAAGGTCTCTAGGAAGCGCTGGTGGTTGATCAACGACGCAGGAAACCAGTCGGCCTCCGGCACCACCAGCCCGCCCAGCACGCCGTAGGCAATCAGGGCGCCGGCCCCCAGCTGCCCGGCCCGGGTCAGGCTGCGCACATCCTCCTGGGGCAAGCCGGGCAGCCGGGACGGCCTGAGCGCCCGCAGCAGCCCGACCCCCGCGAGGGTGGCGCCTGCAAAGCCAAACACGTAACGGGAAAGAATGCCGAGGGTGGGCAGCGAAGCATCCGACACCGCCGCGCCGATGCCGACGAGGGCCAGCAGGGGCACGTACAGCGCCGGCCGACAGACCGCCGCCAGACCGCCGGCAAGCCAACCGCGCCCGCCGGGCCGGTCGTCCGCCTCGGCCACGAGCCGGCGGCCGAACTCGAACAGGAACAGGTAGGACACCAGCAGCAACACCGACTGCCCCGCCGCCAGTGACGGCTCGCTGCCGTGCACCGTCCGCCACAGATCCGTCCACTCCAGCACCCCGTGCAGCCCGGCGAAACCGCCGAGCAGCCAGAGGGAGCGGGAAAGCGGAAGATCGCTGTGATCGTTGTGACGGACAAGGATGGCCAATCCAAGGGCCAGGAAAGCCGCGCCGTAGACGAGGAACACAAGATCCATCGTGCCGGCAAAGAGGTTGGCAGGAGGCATGAGCGCTTATTGTTATCGGCAGATCGGCCACCCCACGAACGGTGGCTCGACACAGCCATAACGGCACACGCCCCCTCCCATTTAGGCCGGGCACACAACTTTGACGCCCGCCCGGGGCTACAGCATCACCTGCGTGCCCAGCTCCACCACCTGATTGGCTGGCAGCCGGAAGTGGCTCGCAGCCCCTTCCGACTGGCGCACCATCCACGCGAACAGGTTGCAGCGCCAGCGCGGCAGCTTGCCCGGGCCGTCGACGATGCTCGACCGGGCGACGAAGAAGGTGGTGGTCATGGGCTCGAGATCCAGCCCCTGGGCCGCGGCCAGGGCCAGGGCGGCGGGCACGTCGGGCTCCTCCCGGAAGCCGAAGCGCGCATCCACGTTGTACAGCCCGGGCGCCAGCCGGGTGACGTGCACCCGCTGCCCGTCGGCAACCCGCGGCACGTCCTCGTTCACCACGTGCAGGAACACCGTGCGCTCGTGCATCACCTTGTAGTGCTTGAGGTTGTGGAACAGCGCGCTGGGCACCAGGCTCGGCTCGGAGGTGAGATACACCGCGGTGCCGGGCACCCGGGGCACGTCGGGCAACGGCCCGCCCACGAAGCCGGCCATGGGCACATCGATCTGCTCCCGCTGGCGGGCCAGCAGGCGGCTGCCCTCCTTCCAGGTGGTGAGCATCAGGAAGATCGCCGCCCCCAGCGCCATGGGCATCCAGCCGCCCTCGCCCAGCTTGGTGAGGTTGGAGCTGAAGAACAGGCTCTCCAGCAGCCCGAACAGCACCAGCGCCACCAGCAGGCCGGTGCGCATCCGCGCCCGGCCCATGAAGACGATGTAGGCCGTGAGCAGTGTGGTGATGATCATCGTGCCCGACACCGCGATGCCATAAGCCGCGGCCAGCGCGCCGGACGAACGGAACTGCAGCACCAGCACGATCACCGCCACCAGCATCAGCCAGTTAACACCGGGCACGTAGATCTGGCCGCGCTCGGTATCCGAGGTATGCAGGATGCGCATCCGCGGTAGGTAACCGAGGCGGGTGGCCTGGAGCGTCATGGAATACGCGCCGGTGATGGTCGCCTGGGAGGCGATCACCGTGGCGAGGGTGGCCAGCCCCACCAGCGGCAGCAGGAACCAGTCCGGCGCCAGCAGGTAGAAGGGGTTTTCGATGGCGACGGGCTCGCGCAGCACCAGCGCACCCTGGCCGAAATAGTTGAGCACCAGCGACGGCCACACCAGCCCGTACCAGGCCAGCCGCACCGGTCGGGCGCCAAAGTGGCCCATGTCGGCATACAACGCCTCGCCCCCGGTGAGGGCCAGGAACACCGCCGACAGCAGGATGAAGGCCAGCTTCGGGCTCTCGAGCGCAAAGTCGATGGCGTAACGGGGGTCGAGGGCCCGCAGAACCTCTGGCGTGCGCAGGATGCTCGCCACCCCCAGCACCGCCAGGGTGACGAACCACAGCACCGTCACCGGCCCGAAGTAGCGCCCCACCTGCCCGGTGCCGTGCTTCTGGATCATGAACAACGCCACCAGGATGCCCACGGTGATGGGCACCACGTAGTGCTCCAGGTGGGGCGTGGCCACGCTGAGGCCCTCCACCGCCGACAGCACCGAGATGGCCGGGGTGATGATGGCGTCCCCATAGAACAGCGCCGCGGCAAAGATGCCGGCCCCCACCGCCAGCGCCGCGCGCCGGGGGCCTCGGGCGACCCGGTGGGCCAGCGCGGTGAGGGCCAGCACGCCGCCCTCCCCTTCGTTGTCGAAGCGCAGCACTACCCACACGTATTTGAGCGAAACCACGATCAGCACCGCCCAGAAGAAGGCCGACAGCGTGGCCAGCACGTGGGCCTCGCTGGGGTCGATGCCGTGGGCGCCGGCAAAGGCCTCCTTGAAGGCGTACAGAGGGCTGGTGCCGATGTCGCCGTACACCACCCCGAGGGCGGCCAGCGCCAGCGGAATCAGCCCGGCGCCCACCTGGGTGGATGGATGGGAAGACGCAGATGAGGTCACAGGATCACTCCGGGGTGGAAATCGGGAATCAGAGCTGGAAGCGGTAGCCCACGCCGGTTTCCGTCAGGAAGTGGCGCGGCTGGGCGGGGTCGTCTTCGAGCTTGTGGCGCAGGTGGCCCACGTAGATGCGCAGGTAGTGGCTGTTGTCGCCCGAGGCCGTGCCCCACACCTCGCGCAGCAGCTGGCGGTGGGTGACGACCTTGCCGGCGTTGGCGATCAGGTGCCCGAGCAGGCGGTATTCGATGGGCGTGAGCTTGACCGGCTCGCCCCGGCGCAGCACCTGCCGGCGCGAGAAATCCACCGTCACGTCGCCAAAGGCCACCTCGGCGGCCTCGTTCTCCGGCGCACGCCGCCCGCGCCGCAGCAGCGCGCGCACCCGGGCCAGCAGCTCGCCGATGGAAAACGGTTTGGTGAGGTAGTCGTCGGCCCCCGCGTCGAGCACGCCGATCTTGTCGTGCTCGGTGGACCGGGCCGACAGCACCAGCACCGGCGCGGTGGACCACGCCCGGAAATCCGCCACAAAGCCCGCGCCGTCGCCGTCGGGCAGGCCCAGATCGAGGATCACCAGATCGGGCTTGCAGCGACCGGCTTCCTGCAGGCCCAGGCGCCGGGTCTCGGCGTCCACCACCCGCAGGCCCTCGCCTTCCAGCGCCGTGCGCACGAAGCGGCGGATCTGCAGTTCGTCCTCGATGACCAGGATGGTTGCGTCGCTCATGGGCGTTCTCCGGGGGTGGCGAAGGGCTCGGCGTCGATGACCGGGGGATTGCCCCGGGGCAGCGTGAAGGCCACGTAGGCGCCGCCTTCCGGCGGGTTGCTCGCGCGGATCGATCCGCCGTGGGCCTCGACGATGGCCCGGCAGATGGCCAGCCCGACGCCCATCCCCGCCACCGCCGTCTCGCTGCGGCCGCGCTCGAAGAGGTTGAACACCGCCTCCAGCTTGTCCGGCGGAAAGCCCTCGCCGCCGCTCGTCACCCGCAGCTCGACCACATCCAGCCCCGCCACCGCGTCGAGCCGGATCGGCGTGCCCGGCGGCGAATACTTGGCGGCGTTTTCAAACAGGTTGCAGAACACCCGCTCCAGCAGCACCGCGTCGAATTCCAGCAGCGGCAGCGCGTCGAGGCCGTCGATGTGCACCGGATGCCCGGCCAGGGCCGGCTCCAGCAGCTTGAGGCTGGCGCCGATCACCTCCTCGACGGGCTGCCACTCCCGCCGCAGGCTCACCGGCCCGGTCTGCAGGCGGGCCATGTCGAGCAGGTTGCCGACCATGCCGTTCACCCGCAGCACCTGATCGCGGATGGCCACCGCCGTCTCCCGCGCCGCGTCGGGCAGCGGGGGGCGCTGCACCACCAGCGAATCGGCCATCCCGAACAGCGCGGTGAGCGGCGTGCGCACGTCGTGGGACAGGGCCGACAGGATCGAGCTGCGCAGGCGCTCCGACACCGCCTCCACCTGGGCCGAGTGGGCCACCTCCACAAAGTGCAGGCGCTCCACCGCCGTGCACGCCAGCGCCGCCACGGCCTCCAGCAGCGGGCGGACGGGCTCGTCGGTCGGGTTCATCCGCACCACCAGGGCGCCCCGGTTGCGCGTCGCGCCGATCATCGGAAGAAAGTGCCGCTCGGGGATCTCGCCTTCGGCAAACACCAGCCCGCGCCCCGCCTCGCAGGCCGTGCGGGCCATCACCAGCTCCGGCGGCTCCAGGTGGGCGGCCGTGCCCGGCGCGGGGATCAGCCGCTCACCGTCGCCCTCCAGCAGCAGCACGCACTCGGCGCCCCAGTTGTCGCGCAGAAAACCCGCCACCGCCTCGGCCACCTGCTCCACCGACATGGCGCCGGCCAGCGCCCTGGCCAGCCCGTAAAGGGCCCGGGCAATGCGCTCGCGGCCAGCGGCGGCCGTCGCCTGGGCGCGCAGCCCGGCGGTGAGGTGCCCCACCAGCAGCGACACCGCCAGCATCACCGCAAAGGTCACCAGATACTGGGCGTGGCTCACCGCCAGCGAAAAACGCGGCGGCACGAAGAGGAAATCGAACAGCACCACGCTCACCAGCGAGGCCATCACCGCCGGCCCGCCCCCGGCCTTTACGGCCACCAGCACCACGGTGAGGAGGAACAACATGACGATGTTGGACAGATCCAGCACCCCATAAAACGGCAGCGCGAGGCCCGCGGTCAGCCCGCAGGCCAGCAGCGACAGGCCATAACGCCAGCCAGCGTGGGCAGCGGCGGGTTCGATCGTGGGTGGAACAACAGGCATCGGGGGCATCTTCTGGCCACTCCAGACGGGGGATACAGAAAAATTCTGGCAGCGATATCGTAAAAATTGCGTAAAGCCCGCAAAAAGCCTGGCGGCCCTCAGTCCGACGCCGGCACATCGCCCGCCCCACGCCCGGCGATGCCCCCCAACCCCGCCCTCGCCCGCCCGCCACCGGCCGGCACCGGCCGGCAC
>NZ_BSPX01000045.1:0-36563 GCF_030161255.1 Zoogloea oryzae | reverse complement strand
AGCGCCGACCTGCGCCAGGCCGAACAGGCCGCCTCGTCGTCGCGCCTCGGCCGCGACAAGGTGCGCGCCCGCGAGAACGACATCGCCGCCCTCGAAGCGGGGCTGCGCCAGGCCCAGGCCGCATCGAAGGAAGTCGCCAGCCTGGTGGATGACCTGACCCTCCGCGCCCCGGCCGGCGGCGTGGTGCTGTCGCGCCTGCGCGACACCGGCGAGGTGGTCGCCGCCGGCGCGCCGATCTTCGACATCGTCGATCTCGACAAGCTCTACCTCAAGGTTTACGTGCCCGAAAAGCAGATCGGCCTCGTGCGCCTTGGGCTGCCGGCCCAGGTTTACACCGACGCCTACCCCGGCCAGACCTTCGCCGCCACCATCCGCTACGTGGCCAGCCAGGCCGAATTCACCCCGAAAGAAGTGCAGACCCCCGACGAGCGGGTGAAGCTCAGCTACGCGGTGCGCCTGTATCTCGACACCAACCCCGACCACCGCCTCACCCCCGGTGTGCCCGCCGACGCGGTGATCCGCTGGAAGGACAGCGTGCCCTGGCAGGCGCCGCGCTGGTAACAGCCGTACGATCATGAGCGCCGAGACCGCGATCCGCGTCGAAGGCTTCACCAAGCGCTACGGCAAGCGCGTGGCCGCCGACGGGCTCGCCCTCGAGGTGAAGCGCGGCGAGATCTACGGGCTGGTGGGCGCCGACGGGGCCGGCAAGTCCAGCCTGATGAAGGCCATCGCCGGCGTGCTGTCCTTCGACGGCGGCACGGTGGATGTCTTCGGCACCCGCATCGACTCGGCCCGCGCGGCCGAGCAGGTCAAGCAGCGCATCGGCTTTCTGCCGCAAGGGCTGGGGCTCAACCTGTACCCGGATCTGTCCATCGACGAGAACGTGGATTTCTTCGGCCGCCTGCGCCTGGTGCCGGCCGACGTGCTCGCCGAGCGCAAGCGCGTGCTACTGGGCATGACGCGCCTCGACGCCTTCCGCCACCGCCCGATGCGCCAGCTCTCCGGCGGCATGAAGCAGAAGCTGGGCCTCGTGTGCACGCTGATCCACGAGCCCGATCTGGTGATCCTCGACGAGCCCACCACCGGCGTCGATCCGGTCTCCCGGCGGGATTTCTGGGCCATCCTCGGCAGGCTGCTCGAGGAGAAGGGCGTCACCGCGCTGGTGTCCACCGCCTATCTCGACGAGGCCGACCGTTTCCACCGCGTGTCGCTGTTCCACGAAGGCAAGGTGATGGGCGAAGGCACGCCGGCCGAACTGGTCGCCGTCGTGCCCGGCACCCTGGCCCTGTTCCGCGCCGAACCCCAGGCCGAGGCCCTGCCGCGCCTCAAGGCCCGCTTTCCCCAGACCGAGGCGATGGGCACCTGGCTGCGGGTGTTCGCCGAAGGGCTCGACGCCACGGCCGCCCGGGCAGCGGTCGACGCCTGCCTCGATCAGCCCGCCCACCCTGTAGGCTCAGCTGTAGGTCGGACTTCAGTCCGACAAACCACCGTATCCGAGGGCGACCGTCGGACTGAAGTCCGACCTACGGACACCGCCATCCGCCTCACCGACTGGTTCGCCCGCGAGCCGGAGCTGGAAGACGTCTTCGTCGCGATGCTGCGCCAGCGCGGCGCCAAGCTCGAATCGGTGTTCCCCGAAGACGGCCTCACGCCCCACACCAGCACCGCGCCGGCCATCGAGGCCCGCGAGCTGACCCGGGTGTTCGGGGATTTCCGCGCCGCCGACGCGGTGAGCTTCCGGGTGCCCCAGGGCGAGATCTTTGGCCTGCTGGGGGCCAACGGCGCCGGCAAGACCACGGTCATCAAGATGCTCACCGGCATCCTCAAGCCCTCGTCCGGCTTCGGGATGGTGGCGGGCGCCGACATGCGCACCGCCGGCTGGGCGATCAAGGAGCGCATCGGCTACATGAGCCAGGCCTTCTCGCTCTATCACGACCTCTCGGTGGTGGAGAACATCCGCCTCTACGCCGGCATCTACGGCCTCGACGACCGCGCTGCCCGCCGCCGCACCGACTGGGTGATCGGCATGGCCGGCCTCGCCGGTTTCGAGAACGACGCCGCCGGGCGCCTGCCCATGGGCCTGCGCCAGCGCCTCGCCCTGGGCTGCGCGCTGGTGCACCAGCCCCAGGTGCTGTTTCTCGACGAACCCACGTCCGGCGTCGATCCCATCGGCCGGCGGGTGTTCTGGGACATCCTGTTCCACCTCTCGCGGCGCGAGGGCGTGGCGATCCTCGTCACCACCCACTACATGGGCGAGGCCGAGCACTGCGACCACCTGGCCCTGATGTTCGCCGGCAAGGTGGTGGCCGACGCCTCGCCGGAGCAGATGAAGCAGGCCGTCACCGCCGAGGCCGGGCAGCTCCTCGAGCTGCGCGTCGACCGCCCGGCGCCGGCCCAGGCGGCGCTGGTGGACGCCGGCTTTGCCAGCGCCGTGCTCCACGGCCGGGCGGTGCATCTGCTGTCGAAGGCCGCCGACGCCGACCTCGCCCGCCTGCCCGGCATCCTTGCCGCGGCCGGCGTGCAGCTGCAGTCGGTGCAGCCGCGGCCCCTGTCGATGGAGGACGTGTTCGTCCATCAGGTGAGCGCCCTCGAAGCCGCCCAGCGAGGCACGCCATGAACCTGAAGCGAATCGTCGCGCTGGCCTGGAAGGAATGGCGGGAAATCGTCCGCGACCGGCTGTTCTTCGCGCTGGCCTTCATCGTGCCCACCATGCTGATGCTGATCTTCGGCTTCGGCCTGACCCTCGACGTGGAGAACCTGCCCTTCGCGGTGGTGGACCACGACCGCACGCCCGCCAGCCGCGACTACGCCTACCGCTTCATCTCGTCGCGCTACTTTGATTTCAAGGGTTACGCCGACGACGAGCGGACCATCGACCACCTGCTGGCCGACAACCAGGTGCGGGTGGCGCTGGTGATCCCACCGCGCTTCGACGAACGCCTCAGCCGGGGCGAGCCGGCGCCGGTGCAGGTCATCATCGACGGCACCTTCCCGATGCGCGCCCAGACCACCCAGGGCTACGTGGCCGCCATCAACGCCGCGGTGAGCGCCGAGAACATGGCCCAGGCGCTGTCCACCGCCCGCGGCGTGCCCCTGGCCGAGGCCCGCGCCCGCGTTCAGCCGGTGAAGCTGGAGGTGCGCTACCTCTACAACCAGAGCATCAAGAGCATCTGGTCGATGGCGCCCAAGCTCATCATGCTCATCATGATGCTGTCGCCGCCCTTCCTCACCGCGCTGGGCGTGGTGCGCGAGAAGGAATCCGGCTCCATCTTCAACATCTACTCGTCCACCGTCTCGCCGGGCGAGTTCCTGCTCGGCAAGCTGGCGCCCTACGTGCTGATCTCGGCGGCCAACTGGTTCATCCTGTGGCTGCTGTGCCTGTGGGTGTATCAGGTGCCGTTCAAGGGCGACCCGCTGTTCTTCACCCTCGCCAGCCTGATCTACGTGGTGTGCACCACCGGCTTCGGGCTGGTGATCTCGATGCTGGTTCAAACTCAGGTGGCCGCGATGATCATCACCAGCATCATCACCATCATCCCGGCGGTGCTGTACTCGGGCCTGCTGCTGCCCCTGTCGTCCCTGTCGCCAAGCGCCTCGCTGATCGCCCATTCCCTGCCGCCGATGTACTACGGCCGCATCGTCACCGACTGCTTCCTGAAGGGCGCCGGCGCCGCCGAGCTGTGGCCCGACGCGCTGGTGCTGGCCGGCTACGCGGTGGGGCTGTTCGCCATCGGCTACCTGCTGTTCTCCAAGAGGCCGAAGTCATGAACGGTTTCTTCTCCATCGCCGGCCTGCGCCGGCTGCGGGTGATGACCTGGAAGGAGCTGCTGCAGCTCCTGCGCGACACGGCGCTGATGGTGTTCTTCCTCTACAGCTTCACCGGCGACATCTACGTGGCCGCCTCCGGCGTGTCGATGCAGCTGCGCGATGCGGCCCTGGCGGTGCTCGATGGCGACCGCAGCTTCGCCTCGCGGGAGCTCGCCAGCCGCTTCCAGCCGCCGTATTTCAAGCCGGCCGGCGAGGCCGCCAGCCCCGACGCCAGCCTCAGGCTGCTCGACCGGGGCGACGCGATGGCGGTGCTCGACATCCCGCCGCGCTTCGAGGAGCGCCTCACCCGCGGCGAGCAGGTGCCGGTGCAGCTGCAGGTAGACACCACCAACTCGGTGCTGGGCTTCCTCGCCTCCAGCTACGCGGCGCAGATCGTCGGCCGCTACGCCGGTGAGGTGGCGATGCTGCGGGAGGGCCTCGCCGGCAGCGGCGGCCCGATGATCGAGGCCGAGACGCGCATCTGGTACAACCCCAACCAGTACGACCCGTGGTTCATGGGCATCTCGGAACTCCTCACCGTCGTCACCCTGTTCTCGATCCTGCTGCCGGCGGCGGCGATGGTCCGCGAGAAGGAGCGCGGCACCATCGAGCAGCTGATGGTCACGCCCCTCACGCCCTTCCAGATCCTCTTCCCGAAGGTCATCGCGATGACGCTGGCCATCGTCGCCGGCACCGCCATCGCGCTGTTCGGCGTGCTCGGGCCGGTGTTCGACCTGCCCATGCGCGGCAGCCTGGCGGCCTTCTTCCTGATCACCGCGCTGTACGTCTTCACCACCGCCGGCCTGGGCCTGCTGGCGGCCACGGTGTCACGCAACCTGGCCCAGGTGGGCATGCTGACCATCGTGATCCTGATGCCCATGCTGCTGCTCTCCGGCGCGTGGACGCCGCTGGAGGCCATGCCCCCGTGGATGCGCCTCGCCGCCGGCTTCTCGCCGCTGCACTACTACCTGGATTCCGCCTACGGCATCCTCCTCAAGGGCGCGGGGATGGACCTGCTGTGGGATTCGGTGCTGGCGATGGGCGCCCTGGGCGTGACGATCTTCGGCATCGGCATGGCGCGGTTCAACCGGCAGTTCGGCTGAGCGCCTGTCTGAAAAGGGCAACACTTCCCTCCGGGCGACACGATCGCTTGCACCCCCTGGCTGCGCGCCATTCCGCAGCGGGGTAAGCTCAGGACCAGATCAGAGGCGCACCGATGCGCCCGACCCGGCAGACGCAACCTGCCACGGAGGTCCCCATGTCACGAACGATCCTGCTTGCGCTTGGCGCCCTTGCCCTCGTCACCGCCTGCGCGGCACCCCAGGTCCGGCTGAAACCGGAGGCCCGAGCCGAAATCGACACCCTCGACAGCGTGCTCATCGTTCCCCGCAGCACGCCCGGGGCCGACGCTGGCCGTGCCGACCCGATCCTCGACACCCTGCGTGACTACGATCTGCGCGCCGCGCTGCGGGAGGCCTGGCGCGCCGAATCCGGCCGCAGCAGCACGATCCGCTTCGTACCGAAGCTCCGGGTGGAGCGCATTTCCCCCGGCGACCCGGCCGGGGCGGCGCAGATGCGCACCCTCTTCGACAATGCGCGGGGCTCGGCGGTGATGTTCGCCAACATCGACTACCGCCTGCGCGACAGCGCGCTGGTGGTGTCCGCCCAGGTCGAGATCTACCCACGCGCGCCCGCTCTGCTGCGCTTCCGGCATGCCCCCGACGGCAGCGAGCCCCTCGACGGGGGCAGCGTGATCTATCGCCAGCGCTTCGAGGAAAGACAGGCGCCAGTCACCCCCGCCAGCGCTCGCGGCCAGCTCGACGACGCCGTGCAAGGCGTCGTCCGCCAGATCATCGCCAGCCTCAACGAGACGCCCTGAGCGCCTGCCGGTCAGGCCCCGATCAGGGTAGCCAGCGGCGCGAGGTGGGTCTCGTCGATGGGTTCGAAACGCTTGAAGTGCAGGTCGTCGAGCACCCGGAGGCCCGCCGGATCCTGGTGCATGGCGCACAGGATGCGCTGGATCGCCTCGCGCTTGTCGGCCCACGCTGGCGCCACCATGAAGCAGTGGAAGGCGGCGCCGTCGCGGCTCTCACCCACGACCTGAAGCTGGTCGCGGGTGGCGGCGCTCAGGCCGCTCCAGGTCTCGTTGAACACGAAGCCCAGATCGGCCTCGCCCTGCAGCACCGCCTTGGCGGCGTTGAGGTGGTTGCCGACGAAACGGAAATCCGCCCCGGCCACATCGAGGCCTTCCCGGCGCAGGACCTGCAGGCCCAGATCGTGGATGACGAGCTTGTCGGTGGCGCTGGCGATGCGCGGCGCGTCGGGCACGGCGGCGCCCGCCCGGGTGACCACGATGGTCTCGTCATTCACCCCGGCCGGCCGGGCCACCGGCACGAAGCCCTTGTCCCGGGCGTAGCACAGGGCGCTGAAGGGGTTGGCGTACACCACGTGGAAGCTGTTCTCGAGCACCGCCTGGCGCTCGACCAGAAAGTTGTCCTGGGGCTCGAAGTGGATGCCGATGCCCAGGTTGCGCTGGAGATAGGTGTTGAGGGTGAACCAGCCGAGCAGGTTCTTGGCCGTGTCGTGGGGACACACACTGAGCTTGAATTCACTTGCCATGGGCTTATCCCGTGATCCGGCAAGGCAAGGAAGTACGGATCGACGCACGCGTCGACGACATCTGCTGGGGCATGGCGGAAACCTCTGTCGGGTTGTCTGTTTGACTTCAGCCCGCCGCCGCGCCTATATGCTGCAAGGCGGCGAACCTGAAGTTCATGATCCTAGCAAATGTCTTTTGCAAAAACTCACAAACCTGTCACGTTTTTGGCATGAAAAATGACGTCACAGCCAATCCACCAGGGATACGCCCAGACCGAAGGTGGTCTGGCGGTGGTTGTAGTCGATCAGGGTTTCGCCGTAACCGGTGAAGAGCTGCAGATAACCCTTCAGGTTGCGGTGGATGGGGATGCTCCAGTCGAACTGGGCCGCCCCGCGGGACTGGTTGCCCGACAGCAGGGTGCTGCGCAGGGTCAGGCCGAAGCCGTGCTCGCCCGCCTGCCACATGGCCTGGATGTCGCCGTGGCCCATGTATGAGGTGATGTCCGGGTTGTCGTCCTTGGTGGTCTTCTCCGGAAGGCGCAGCCACGGGCGGAACACCAGCGCGAAGTCGCCGCGCTCGATGCCGATCTGGCCGACGAGCCGGTTCCAGCTGCGCGACAACGGCTGGCTGCGCCCGTTGGACTGGTGGTTGAAGCCCAGGGACATCATCTTCACCTTGAAGCCGGCGCCGGCATCCAGATTGGTGCGGAACACCGCCATCAGCTCGGGTTCGTAGTCGGTCTCGCGGAAGGGCGACGAGAAGCGCTTGTTGTACACCTGCCAGTTGGACTGCTGGGTGTAGCCCATCCACAGGTCGCCGTGACGGCCGAACAGGCCTTCCCACAGCTTGGTCTTGAAGCTGATCTGGTACTTGGCCTCGGCCGGGTCCACGTTGTTAGGCGTCGTCACCACGTTGAGCGGGTTGGGCGAGGTCGGCAGGGTGTTGGGCGAGTTGCTCCAGCGGGCCAGCAGCAGGTAGGTGGGCTTGTAAGGGCGGATCAGGAAGGTGCCCTTCTTGTCCTCGGCGTCCAGCTCCCAGCGGGCCGAAAACGGCGAGTCGTCATACGCCACCGGCGCCGGCGCCTCCTGGTGGGGACGGCCCACGGCCTCGTCGTAGCAGGCCAGGCGCTCGGTGTTGTCGGCCACCTTGGCGCAGCTGGCCGGATCGGCGGCCAGCGCGACGCCGCCGGCGCCCATCAGCAGCCCGACGATGGCCAGTCGTTGCCTTGCATTCATGCGTTTGTCTCCGATTCTCTTCAAGGTGTTCAGCCGGCCCGGCGCGAGGCCAGAAACTCCCCAAGGATACGCCCGGTATGCGACCGCGCGACCTCCACCACCGCCTCCGGCGGCCCTTCGGCGACGATCTCGCCGCCGCCCTCGCCGCCTTCCGGGCCCAGGTCGATCAGCCAGTCGGCCTCGGCCATCAGGTCCAGGTCGTGCTCGATGACCAGCACCGTGTGGCCGGCATCCGCGAGGCGATGCAGCACGTGGATCAGCTTCTCCACGTCGGCCATGTGCAGGCCCACGGTGGGCTCGTCGAGCACGTACAGGGTGTGCTTTTCGGGCGGCAGCGGGCGGCCCGGGCCGGTGGCGGATTCGCCGGCGCGGCCGCGCACCTTGGCGAGCTCCGACACCAGCTTGATGCGCTGGGCCTCGCCGCCACTCAGCGTCGGGCTCGGCTGGCCGAGGGTGAGGTAGCCCAGGCCCACGTCCTGCAAGAGCCTGAGCGGATGGGCGATGGACGGGTGGGCGGCGAAGAACTCCACCGCGTCTTCCACCGCCATGTTCAGCACCTCGGCCACGCTCCTGCCCTTCCACTGCACGGTGAGCGTCTCGGGGTTGAAGCGGGCGCCGCCGCAGGCCTCGCAGGGCAGCTTCACGTCGGGCAGGAAGTTCATCTCGATGGTGATGCGGCCCTGGCCCTCGCACACCGGGCAGCGCCCGGCGCCGGTGTTGAAGGAGAAGCGCGAGGCGTTCCAGCCGCGCATCTTGGCCTCGGTGGTCTCGGCGAAGAGCTTGCGGATGGCGTCCCAGAAACCGATGTAGGTGGCCGGGCAGGAGCGTGGCGTCTTGCCGATCGGGGTCTGGTCGACCTCGAGCACCCGGCCGATCTGCGCCATGCCGTCCACCGACGCGCAGCCCACCGGGCCTTGCGCCACCAGGCTGGCGTGGAGCACGTCGCGGGCGAAGGTGGACTTGCCCGAACCGGACACGCCGGTGACCACCGTCAGCCGGGCCAGCGGCACGCGGGCCGAGACGTACTTGAGGTTGTGGAGGGTGGCGCCCGCCACCACCAGCGCCGGGTGGTCGTCGGCCACGTCGCGGCGCGGCGCCAGCGGATGCACCAGCGGGTTGGCGAAGCAGCGGCCGGTGGCGGATTCGGGTGCAGCCATCAGCTCGGGCAGCTTGCCCTCCGCCACGATACGGCCGCCGCGCACGCCGGCACCGGGGCCCAGGTCGATCACGTGGTCGGCGCGGCGGATGGTGTCCTCGTCGTGCTCCACCACCAGCAGGGTGTTGCCGCGGCCGCGGAGCTTTTCGAGCGTGTCCAGCAGCAGCCGGTTGTCCCGCGGGTGCAGGCCGATGGTCGGCTCGTCGAGGATGTAGCACACGCCGGTGAGGTTGGAGCCCAGCTGGGCCGCCAGCCGGATGCGCTGGGCCTCGCCGCCCGAGAGCGTGGGCGCGGCGCGATCCAGCGCCAGGTAGCCGAGGCCCACCTGCTGCAGAAAATCCAGCCGGCCGCGGATCTCGGTGATCAGGTCGCGGCCGATGTCGGCCTCGCGGCGCGCCAGCTGCAGCCCCTCGAAGAAACCCGACACCTTGCCCACCGCCAGCGACGCCAGCTCGTGCAGGCCCAGGTCGCGGAAGCGCACCGCCCGCGCCACCGGGTTGAGGCGCGCGCCGTGGCAGCTGGGGCAGGCTTCATCGGTTTCGGTTTCCAGTTCGCCCAGGTCCAGGTCGTCCGGGTTCTCGACCTTGCCGGAAATCTTGACGCCGGTGCCGTAGCAGTCCGGGCACCAGCCGTGCTTGGCGTTGTAGGAGAACAGGCGCGGATCGGGCTCGGGGAAGCTGGTGCCGCAATCCGGGCAGGCGCGCAGCGTCGAAAGCGTGGTGAGCGCCGCGCCGGGCACCGCCAGCGGCAGCACCTTGAGCACGCCCTTGCCGTGGTCGAGCGCGGCCTGCACGTATTCGCGCAGCAAGGGTTCGGTGTCGACGCCCACCTTCACCATGCCCACCGGCAGCTCGATGTTGTGCTCCTTGTAGCGGTCGAGGCGCGGCCACTTTTTGGTAGGCAGGTAGTCGCCATCCACGCGCAGCTGCTCGAAGCCCTTGCCGCGGGCCCACTTGGCGAGATCGGTGTACAAACCCTTGCGGTTGATGA
Source organism: Zoogloea oryzae (assembly GCF_030161255.1). Lineage (NCBI taxonomy): Bacteria > Pseudomonadati > Pseudomonadota > Betaproteobacteria > Rhodocyclales > Zoogloeaceae > Zoogloea > Zoogloea oryzae. The sequence continues at coordinate 26,776 of NZ_BSPX01000045.1, read as the reverse complement.
TGAGCGGCGCCAGCAGCTCGACCGATTCGCCGGCGTGGTCGCGCAGGATCTGGGCGACGATGGCCTCGAAGCTCTGGGGCGTCACCGGCACATCGCAATCGGGGCAGTACTGGGTGCCGAGCTTCACGTACAGCAGGCGCAGGAAGGGCTGGATCTCGGTGAGCGTGCCCACCGTGCTCTTGCGCCCGCCGCGGCTCACCCGCTGCTCGATGGCGACGGTGGGCGGGATGCCGAAGATCGCATCCACATCCGGCCGCGCCGAGGGCTGGGCGAACTGCCGGGCGTAGGCGTTGAGGGATTCCAGGTAGCGCCGCTGGCCCTCGCCGAACACGATGTCGAAGGCCAGCGTGGACTTGCCCGAGCCCGACAGCCCGGTGATCACCGTAAATTGATCGCGCGGGATGTCGAGGCTGACGTTCTTCAGGTTGTGGTGGCGAGCGTGGCGGATGGTGATGGCGTTGTCGGGGGCCACCCGGTAGCGCGCGGGCGGCTCGGCCACCACCGGCGCGGCCTGCAGGCGAGCGAGCTGGTCGGCGTAGTCGGCCAGCGCCCGGCCGGTGTGGGACGCGGGCGTGGCGATCACCTGGACCGGCGTGCCTTCGGCGACGATCAGCCCACCGCCGGCGCCGCCTTCGGGGCCGAGATCCACCAGCCAGTCGGCGGCGGCGATCACGTCCAGGTTGTGCTCGATGACCACCAGCGAGTGGCCGGCATCGATCAGTTTTTCGAATGCCGAAAGCAGTCGGGCCACGTCCTCGAAATGCAGGCCAGTGGTGGGTTCATCGAACAGAAAAAGCAGGCCCGGATCGGCAGAATCTATCGATTTTTTCGATCGTTTTGCCGCCAGTTGGGCCGCTTCGGCCAGATAACCGGCGAGCTTGAGGCGCTGGGCCTCGCCGCCCGAGAGCGTGGGCACCGGCTGGCCGAGGCGCAGGTATTCGAGGCCCACGTCGGCCAAGGGCGCCAGGGCGGCGAGCACGGCTTTCTGGTCGGCAAAGAAGGCCAGGGCTTCGGAGACGGTCATCTCCAGCACGTCGGCCACGGATTTGCCGCGCCATGCCAGGGCCAGGATCTCGGGCCGGTAGCGCTTGCCGTCGCAGTCGGGGCAGCGCAGATACACGTCGGACAAAAACTGCATCTCCACGTGCTCGAAGCCCGAGCCGGTGCAGGTGGGGCAGCGCCCGGTGCCGGAGTTGAAGCTGAAGGTGCCCGGCGTGTAGCCGCGGTCCTTCGCCTCGGCCAGATTGGCGAAGAGCTTGCGGATCGCGTCCCAGGCGCCCACATAGCTCACCGGGTTGGAGCGGGCGCTCTTGCCGATGGGCGACTGGTCGACCATCACCACGCCCTTCAGCTGATCCACGCCCACCAGGCCGTCGAAGGCGCCGGGCGGCTCGGACGGCTGGCCGAAGTGCTTGGCCAGCGCCGGGAACAGCACGTCCTGGATCAGCGTGGATTTGCCCGAGCCGGACACGCCGGTGATGCCCACCAGCCGCTGCAGCGGGATCGCCAGATCGACGCCCTGCAAGTTGTGCTGACGCGCGCCGGTGAGGGTGAGGCGCGCGTCGGTGCCGGCCACCGGGCGCGGCTGGCGGCGGGTGTCGACGCGCTTGCGGCCGGAAAGGTAGGCGCCGGTGAGGGACGCCGGATCGTTGGCGATGGCGGTGGGCGCGCCGTAGGCGACGATCTCGCCGCCGCGCTCGCCGGGGCCGGGGCCGATGTCGAGCAGGCGATCGGCGGCGAGCATCAGCTGCGGATCGTGCTCCACCACCACCAGCGAGTTGCCGGCGTCGCGCAGGCGCTCCATCACCCCGAGGATGCGCCCGATGTCCCGCGGATGCAGGCCGATGGACGGCTCGTCGAGCACGAACAGGGTATTGACCAGCGAGGTGCCCAGCGCAGTGGTGAGGTTGATCCGCTGCACCTCGCCACCGGATAGCGTGCGCGACTGGCGGTCCAGCGTGAGGTAGCCGAGGCCAACATCTTGCAGATAGCGCAGGCGGCCCTTGATCTCATCGACGAGCAGCTCGGTGGCTTCATCGAGCGGCGCCGGGAGATCCAGCGCGGCGACGAAGGTGCTCACATCGTCGATGGGCAGGGACAGAAGCTCGCTTATCGCGAGCTTCGTGAGGGGTAAGGAGTGAGGCGTGAGGAGGCCTTCTTCAAAGCTTGTGCGCTGGCGATTGGAGGGAAGCTCCTCACGCCTCACTCCTTCCTCCTCACGGCGCCACAGGCGCCATAGCAGCGCTTCCGGCTTGAGGCGCGCGCCGTGGCAGGCGGGGCATTCGGTGTAGCTGCGGTAGCGCGACAGCAGCACCCGGATGTGCATCTTGTAGGCCTTGGTCTCCAGCCAGTCAAAGAAGTGGCGCACGCCGTACCAGTGGCGCGGCCAGCTGGAATCCCAGTTCTTCCACTTCTCGTCGCCCTCGAGCACCCAGCGGCGGTGCTCCTCGGGCAGGTCGCGGAAGGGCACGTCCATCGCCACGCCGTACTTCTTCGCCATCTTCGCCAGGTCGTCCTGGCATTCCTTGAAGCTGGGGCTCTGCCAGGGCTTCACGGCGCCTTCGGCGAGGGTCTTGGATTCGTCGGGGATCACCAGCCCGAAATCCACGCCGATCACCCGGCCGAAGCCGCGGCAGGTGTCGCAGGCGCCGATGGGCGAGTTGAACGAGAACAGGCTGGGCGTCGGGTCCGGGTAGGAAATGTCGCAGTCGGCGCAGTGCAGGCCGCTGCTGTACTTCCAGCGAGTCTCCGCATCGCCTTCGACGGCATGCACCGTGAGCTTGCCGTGGCCGGCGCGCAGGCCGACCTCCAGCGCCTCCATCACCCGGGCGTGCTCGGCGTTGCCGAGGCGGAAGCGGTCCTGCACCACGTGGAGCACCTCGCCATCGCGGGCGTGGATGCGGGTGTAGCCCTGGCGGGCGAGGAGCTCGGCGACTTCATCCTCGCCGAAGTTGGCCGGCACGCTGACCGGGAAGCTCACCACCAGCCGCGGGTCGCCCGCCGCGGCGGCGCGGGCGGAGAGGTCGGCGTGGATCGTCGCCGGCGTGTCGCGGCTCACCGGCTTGCCGCAGCCGCGGCAGTGCAGGCGCGCGGCGCGGGCGTAGAGCAGCTTGAAGTGGTCGGCCAGCTCCGTCATCGTCCCGACGGTGGAGCGGGAGGTGCGCACCGGATTGGTCTGGTCGATGGCGATGGCTGGCGGCACGCCGTCGATGCGGTCCACCTGGGGCTTGTCCATCCGGTCGAGGAACTGCCGGGCGTAGGGCGAGAAGGTCTCGACGTAGCGGCGCTGGCCCTCGGCGTAGAGGGTGTCGAACACCAGCGAGCTCTTGCCCGAGCCGGACACGCCGGTCACCACCACGAGCTCGTGGTGGGGGATGTCGAGGGACAGGTTCTTGAGGTTGTTCTGGCGCGCCCCGCGGATGCGGATGACGCTATCGGTGGCGGGCGCGGCGTGGTCGCCGGAGCAGGCGGGATCGGAGCACATGGGGGGAGCAGTCTGAGGAAGCGGCGAACGCGATTGTAGCGTCCGACACCACTGCGCCCGCGTGGTTCAGGTGCCGAGGAGCTTGTCGGTGGCGGCCTGATCCACCAGCGAGACGTCGCGGAACAGCCGGGTATCGGGGGATTCGGTCTGCTGGGCCAGGGCCCGGGCGGTGATCGCCATCACCGCGTCGTGGTCGCCATCGGAGATCAGCACCACCTGGCCAGCCGGCGCCACATGGGCTACATAGCCGCGCATCACCTTGCCGTTGGGCAGCCCCACCGCCACGTTGTCGCCCACCCGCAGCCCAGCCCATTCGGGCGGCAGCGACAGCTCGCCAGCCACGTACTGCTTGTGCTTGAGGGTGAGCAGGCCCTGACTGCCCTCGGGCTTCTTGAGGGTGGGCGGCGAGGTGGTCCGGCGCAGGGTGGGCACCGGCGGCGTGCGGCCGGCGAGCAGGCTGGCGTGCAGCGCCTGCACCGACGACAGGGCCGAACCGGCCTGCTTGGCGGGCAGGGCGATCCAGGCGAGCCCCTCGTCCAGATCGTGGATCAGCGCCGGGAACTCACCGAGCATCTTGCGGCGCAGGGCCTCGTCGGCCGGCGGATTGACACACGCCAGCAGGCGGTTGGCGATGAGCAGGCGGCTTGCCCACTGGGGGCTGTCGGGGCCGTAGCGGTAGACCACCTTGGCCAGCACGTGCACCCAGTAGCGCTCTAGGAAGTTGCGGGCGACGCTGGCCGGCTCCTGCCCCACCAGCAGGTAGATGGCGCGGCTGGCCTGGTGCAGGGCCACCTCCCGGCGCTCCATGTTCACCGCGGTGTCGATGTGCTGGGCGGCGCGGGTGATGGCGCTCTTCTGGCGGGTGGTCAACAGGGTTTCGAGCACCCCGAGGGCGAGTTCGAAATCCCGTCGGGTCGGCCGGGGCAGACGCCCGAGGGAACGCACCATCGACGCCAGCCCGCGGCACACGGGCAGCTCCGGCGTGCAGTCGGGCGGCAGCGTGCGGCCCAGATTGGCGATGCGATCCACCAGCTGGAAGGCCGGGTGACGTTCGATGGACAGCAGCTTCTGGCTACGCAGGGCAAGGCGCAGCAGCGGCACCCGCAGGCCGACCAGGAGCGTCCGGATCGTCTGGGGCAGATCGGGGTCGGTCTCGGCCCGGTTGCAGACCGTCTCCACCACCTCAACTGCCACCGCCTGGACAGGGCTGAGGAGCGCACCCAGCTCGCTGGCGCCCAGCGCGGCCGGCACGCCACCGAACTTCTGGCGCTCCACCAGCCACGCCTCGATGCGCTCCACCAGCGCCGACGCCAGCCCGGGGTCGACGCCGCCGGTCTGCGCCGGCGCGGCCTCGTGCTGGGCCATGGACGCCAGGCGCAGCGCATCCACCGGATCGATGGGCAGGCTGGCGCGGGCCGCCGGCGTGTCGGTCCACTCCTCCTCTTCGTCGGCGCCGTGGCGGATCGGCGCGAAGAGCCCCCGGGTCACCTGCCCCCGGACGGCCAGCGCCTCGTCGGCCAGCTCATGCTCCATCTCCCGATAGAAGCGGGACAGGCGGTCGCCGATCGGCTGCTCCAGGCGCTGCAGCAACTGGAGCGCCTGGGACGGGCTGAGCTTCTCGACCTCCTTGAGCACGCGCAGGGCGCGGCACACGGTGGCGGTGCCCAGCGGGGATTCCTCGGTCAGCTGGATGCCGCCTTCGATCAGCTGCAGGCGCAGCCGCAGATGCAGGGCAGCCAGCTCCCGCCCGCAGCGCTCCTGCAGACGCCGGTCGAGGTTGATGAGGGCGATGGAGTAGTCGGACTCGTCCGAGCGGACCAGATTGATCGGCCGCCCCCCTTCGGCCGGTTTGGGTGCCCGCCGCCCGCCGACCAGCTCGTCAAAGCAGGCGCCCGCCGCTGCCGACAGCACATCCTGCCACGTCCGGTGGCGGATCACCTCGCCAGCGCCTTCGAGAAGGGCTTTCAGGAAACCTTCGCGGGCGCGCGCGAGCAGGAGCACGGCCTGCTCGGCAGCCTGGTTGCTCGCGCGGGGTCGATGATGCATGGACAGACGGAAAGGGTTTTTCAGACACAGAGTTATACACAGGCACCGCCCTGCTTCACTGTGACAGAAGCCCGATCCGGGCAGATTTTCGGAGCACCCGCCAGGCGATGATCAGCGCGAAACCCGCCGCGAGGCTCCACTTCACCGCCGAACAGCACGCCGACAGAGGAATCGTCAGGCTCTCCGCCCCAAACGGCCCGCCAAGCAGATGGACCTGAAACAGGTTCTCCGCCAGATCGAAGACCGCCGCCAGCGGCAGCATCCAGGCCGTCCGACGGGCGGCGGGCGAGTCCGGGTCGCCGAACAGGCCGGCGCGGGTCGCCAGCACGTAGCCGAAGGCGGCGTAGATGAACAGATGCGCGAAATCCCACGGCAGATGGGCCTGATAGCTGCGCAGCCCGGCCTCGCCCCACTGGCCGAGCACCGCCCAGTATCGATCGGATTGAAAACTGAGCTGCAGAACGAAAATATTCGGCCGTAATTGGTAGAGCAAGCCGCCAATGTGAGCCTGTGACACGACGTAGACCAGGGTCGCGATGGCGGCCGCGGGTAAGGACGTGCGAGTCATGCCGGGCTCCTCGAAAGTCGGTGATGGGGCGGCCGGTCCGTGATGCACGGCACACCACAAACCATCAAAAAACTAAAAAACCGCGAATGTGAAATATTTGAAACGACAAAAATATCGTTTTTGATAAAATTTAGACAATCCAACGCAGGCCACCCGTCATGAACACAGCTACGGCAACTCGCCCCCTCACTCACGCAGAGCTGAACGAAACCCTGTCCGCGGTGCGAATTCCGCCCTGCCCCAGCATCGTTGCTGATGTGTTGAGGGAAGCCCAGCGGGACGAACCCTCGATGAAGGTGCTCAGCCGCATCGTCGCATCCGATGTCAGCATGTCGGCGGCGGCGGTCAAGCTGGCCAACTCGCCGATGTTCTCGCCGGGTTCGCGGGTGCGCAGTGTCCAGCAGGCCGTCAATCGCCTGGGCATCAACCACATCCTGAGTGTGGTCGTGGCCGTCGCGCTGCGCAATACCTCCAGCCACCTGCCGGCCGACGTGATGGAACGCTTCTGGTCGCGGGCCTCGACCCTGGCCCTCGCCGCCGGCGTGCTGGCCCGCGGACACGTGGGCATCTCGCCCGACGCAGCCTACACCTTTGCGCTGTTCCAGGACGCCGCGGTGCCGGTGCTGATGACCACCTTCCCCGACTACGCCGCGCTCTATACCGGCGCGGCCGACCACGGCTACAGCCTGGTCCAGCTGGAGCAGGAACATTTCCGCTGCGACCACGCCGTGGCCGGCTGGCTGCTGGCGCGCAGCTGGGGGCTGTCCGACCGGATCGCCAACGCCATCCGCTACCACCACGACCCCGAAGCCTACATCCTGCCCGAGAAGGAGCTGCCGTCCGACGCCCTGGCATTGATCGCGGTGAGCGTCATCGCCGAGCACGTGCTGGGCGACTACACCCATGACGCCCATGCCGTGGGCGACCGATCCTTCGAGAACGCCAAGACCTTCCTGGGCGTCTCCGATGCCGAAGTGGACGAACTGCACGACACCATCGCCGCCGCGCTGATCTGACCCGGCCTGACCAGCTCCGGCCCCAAAGACAAAACCCGCCTTCCGGCGGGTTTTGTCTTTGGGCGAACAGACTGACGCGACGCCTTACTCGGCAGCGGCCTTCTTGCGGGTGGCCGGCTTCTTGGCGGCAGGCGTCTTCGGCTCCTTCTTCTCGAACTCGAAGCCCACCTTGCCGTCGTCGCCGCGCACCAGGAAAGCCGAGAACTTTCGCTTGGTGCGGCTCGAGACGAAGCCCTTCAGCAGCTCCGTGCGGCCGGTGTCGAGGAGCTTGTGCATCTGCTCCCGCTCGATGGGCTGCTGCAGGATGATCTTGCCGGAGCGGAAATCGCAGGATTTCTCGGGCCCGACGGATTTCTCGCAGACGTAGGCCATGCCGTGCTCGAACACCCGCGCCGAACACTTGGGGCAGGCGCCCAGGGTTTCCTGGTCGGAGAAATCCACCGGCTCCGCGGTTTCGTCTTCCTTCGGCTGGCCGAAGTCGAACTCGGGCTGCTTGTCGTCGTTGAGGCGGATCTCGGCGTTGAACAGCCGGCCCATCTTGTTGCGGAAACCCATCAGCGGGCCAACGCGGCCGGTGGCCAGCAGCGCCTCGATCTCGGGGATCTCGAACTGGCGGCCGGCGACGATCTTCCAGGCGTTCCAGTCGCAGCTCTGGCAGGCGAACTTCTTGTAGTTCTCCTTCACCACGCCGCCGCAACGGGGGCAAGGCGTGGACAGGGTGACGAAGTCGCCCGGCACGGTGTCGGATTCGTAGCGCTTGGCACGCTCGACGATGTCCCGGGTCATGGCCTGGATGTGGTCCATGAACTCGGCCCGCGACAGCGCGCCCCGCTCCATCTGGGCCAGCTTGTGCTCCCACTCGCCGGTGAGTTCGGGCGAGGTGAGCTCGTTGGTGCCCAGGCCACGCAGCAGGGTGATGAGCGAGAAGGCCTTGGCGGTCGGGATCAGCTCCTTGCCGTCGCGCAGGATGTAGGTCTCGCCGATCAGGTTTTCGATGATCTGGGCGCGGGTGGCCGGGGTGCCGAGACCGCGGCCGGCCATGGCGGCGCGCAGCTCCTCGTCGTCGACCATCTTGCCGGCGCCTTCCATCGCGGAGAGCAGCGTGGCTTCGTTGAAGCGTGCGGGCGGCTTGGTGACCAGCGCCTTGACGAGGATCTCGTCGGTGGAAACCTTCTCGCCGGGCTCGACGGCCACCAGCTGGGGCGCACCGCCCTCCTCCTCGCTCACCGCCGCGGCCTTGCCATACACAGCCAGCCAGCCCGGATTGACGAGCACCTTGCCCTCGGTCTTGAAGGCTTCGCCCTCGACGCGGGTGACGCGGGTGGTGATGCGGTATTCAGCCGCCGGGTAGAACACCGACAGGAAGCGCCGGGTGACCAGATCGTAGATCTTGGCCTCGGCCTCCGACAGACTCTTGGGCGCGGTGCCGGTGGGCACGATCGCAAAGTGGTCGGAGATCTTCGCGTTGTTGAAGATGCGCTTGTTGGGCTTGACCCAACCCTGCTTGACGATCTGGTTGGCGAAGGGCGCGTAAGCGTCCGGCAGGCCGGCAAGAATGCCCGGCACCTGGCCCACGTAGTCTTCGGGCAGCGCACGGGCGTCGGTACGCGGGTAGGTCAGCACCTTGTGCTTTTCGTACAGGGCCTGGGCCAGCTGCAGCGTGGTGCGGGCCGAGAAGCCAAAGCGGCCGTTGGCCTCGCGCTGAAGGGAGGTCAGATCGAACAGCAGCGGAGAGAGCTGGGTGGACGGCTTGGACTCTTCCTCCACCGTGCCGGTCTTGCCTTCGCACTTGGCCTTGATGGCCTCGGCGCGAGCTTTTTCCCACAGGCGGAAGGCGGTGGCGTGCTCCGCCAGCGGGGCGCCGTCCTCGGGCTTCCTGAAACCTTCGTCGAACCAGCGGCCCACGTAGGCGCCGGCCTGACAGCCGAAGCTGGCTTCCAGCTCCCAGTAGTCGGTGGGCTTGAAGGCGCGGATCTTCTCCTCGCGCTCGACGACGATCGCCAGCGTGGGGGTCTGGACCCGGCCGACCGTGGTCAGGTGGAAACCACCGGTCTTGGAGTTGAACGCGGTCATCGCCCGGGTGCCGTTGATGCCGATCAGCCAGTCGCTCTCGGCGCGGCAAACCGCCGCCTGGCGCAGGCCTTCGACATCCGCCGCGGCACGCAGCTGCGCGAAGCCGTCGCGGATCGCCCCGGCCGTCATGGACTGCAGCCACAGGCGCTGCACCGGCTTGGTGGTGCCCGAGTGCTGCACGATGAAGCTGAAGATCAGTTCCCCCTCGCGGCCCGCGTCACAGGCGTTGATGAGGCCGGTGACGTCCTTGCGCTTGATGAGGCGGGTGAGGAGCTTGAGGCGGTCCTCGGTCTTCTCGATCGGATTGAGCGCGAAGTGGGGCGGGATGACCGGCAGGTGGGCGAATGACCACTTGCCCCGCTTGACCTCGAATTCGGCCGGCACCGTGAGTTCGAGCAGATGGCCGACGGCCGACGAGAGCACGTAGTGCTCCGACTCGAAGAAATCTTTTTCTTTGGTGAAGCCGCCGATGGCGCGGGCGATGTCCGCCGCAACCGAGGGTTTTTCCGCAATGATCAGCTGCTTGCTCATGCCTGTGGGTGCGCCCGACTCAGGTTGTTGGGGGAGCGGCGCATCATACGGAAGCCTGCGCCGGGCTTGCAAGCAGCCCGAAAATCAGTGCAAGGCGTATGAGACCGGCTCGTCGTCTTCGTCCGACTCGTTGAGCAGCTCGTCGAGGATCAACCCGTTGATCGGGCGATCCTGCTGCCACAACACCATCAGGACGATGACCTTGAGGTTTTCCAGTTCGATTTCGGATTCGCCGAGGGCCAGGGCCCGTTCGACGATCATCTCGCGGCATTCGGCGTCGAGGATACCGGCATTTTCAAGAAACTGCAGGAAGCCGCGGCATTCGACGCCCAGACGGACGAGTTCGTCGTCGGCATAGACGCGCAGCGAACCGGGCCGGGCGACCTGGGCCGGGCGCTCGCCGTCGGACAGCTGACGCAGGCCGGAGAGCCAGTCGAGGGCTTCGGAGATTTCTTCTTCCTCGAAGCCGGCAGCCGTCAGCTTGCGAGCCAGTTGCGCGGGTTCGGGGCACGCGTCGGCGTGAACGTAGTTCTCGAAGAGATACACGAGGATGTCGAACATGGCGCGGGGCCTGGGGCCGGTCATTTTTAGAGACGCTGGAAACGTCCTCCGGGCAGGCGGGAAACGCGCCCTTCGAGTTCCAGCGTAAGCAGAATGGCGTAGAGCGCTTCCGGCGTCAAGCTGGTGCGCTGCACCAACGTGTCCATGTCCACAGGATCATGCCCGAGGGATGCGATGACCGGGGCATTTTCGTCGTCATCCGGCCCCATCGTGGGCACCACCGGCGCTGCAGTGCGGCATGTGTCGAGGCGCAGCTCTTCGAGGATGTCCTCGGCCGATTCGACCAGCTTCGCGCCGTCGCGGATCAGCTGATGGCAGCCCCGGGCCACCGGCGAATGGATCGAGCCGGGAATCGCGAAGACCTCGCGGCCGCAATCGATGGCGAGCCTGGCGGTGATCAGCGAGCCGCTCTTCAGGGCCGCCTCGACCACCAGCACGCCCTTCGCGAGCCCGGCGATCAGCCGGTTGCGACGGGGAAAGTTGTGGGCCAGCGGCGCGGTGCCGAGGGGGTATTCGCTGATGATGGCGCCGGCTTCGGCGATGCATCGGGCGAGGGTCGCGTTTCGTGCCGGGTAGATACGATCGGCGCCGGTGCCGATCACCGCGACGGTGCTGCCCGGGCCGGCCAGCCCGCCCCGGTGGGCGGCGGCGTCGATCCCCAGCGCGAGCCCGCTGACGATGCCCAGCCCGCCCTGGGAGAGCACCGTGGCGAAGGCTTCGGCATTGGCCTCGCCCTGGGGCGTGGCGCTGCGGGCGCCGACGACGGCGATGGACTGGCGCGACAGGAGCGCCGGATCGCCCTTCACGTAGAGCAGCACCGGCGGATCGGGGATTTCGAGCAGCGCCGCGGGATAGAGCGGATCGCCAAGGGTGATGACGCTGTTGCCGGGCTCGTCGGCCCAGGCCAGCGCACCATCGACGGCCGCCGCGGTGTCGTGTTCGAGCACGGTGCGGGCGATCGGCGAGCCGACCACGGCGGCCAGCGCCGAATGCCCGGCGGCGTAGATGTTTTCAGGCAGGCCGAAGGCGGCGAGCAGTTGCCGCTGACTCCCGGCGCCGACACCCGGCGTAAGGGTCAGCCTCAGCCACGCGGCGAGGGGATGAGGATTCGACAAGATGGAACGGAATCAGGGTGTCGCGACGAAACCGCCGCGGGCGGGGCCGACATCGCCACCGGCAGACGCACCGGCGCGGCGGGATCGGCCCGCGCGGGATTGAACCAGCGCGTCAGGGCTTGCGGACGCTGTCGGCCACGGCCACCGGGCCGTCGTTGTCCATCACGAGGGCGTAGGCGATGCGGTCGAACACCCGGAACACGAACACCAGCCCGTAGCGCTGCTCGGGCAGCTTGAACTGCTGGGGCCGGCCGACGTTGTCTTCCCGGTAGAGGGTTTCGCCGCGGTTGCGGTGGAGGGACAGCACGTGGCCGATCTCGATGCCCTCGCGCTTGCCAAGGCTGATCGACACCACGTTGTAGCGGCCGGCTTCGGCCACGCCGTTGTAGATCGACACGACCCGGCCGTTCATCGCGGTGGCGGGCGCATGGGGCACGTAGCTCAGGAGCTCCGGCCGGCCGGCGGGCAGCAGGCGGTCGCCCTTGCCGATCTCCATCTTGGCGGCGGTGATGGTCAGGCTGGCTGGCACCGGCAGGCGGGCCTTGTCGCTATCGCCAGACGCCGCATCGGGCGAGGGGAGGCCCGCTTCGGCGGTCACCCGGGCACGGCCAAGGTAGGTGGCTTCGTAACCGAGGATCTCGCCGGTCACCGGTTCGACAAGCGGCTTGGCCTTGCGATAGACGTTCCAGTCGTAGATGCCGGGCAGCACGCGGGTGGCGAAGATCGTGTCGCCGGCGCCGGTGAACACACGGCCTTCCTGGGTGGCGACGATGATGCCGGCGTCGGTGTCCTGCTGGTCGTTGACCACCAGCGGCTCGGACAGGAAGGGCTGGATCGCGCGCACCGGGATGCTCTGGATCGCGCTCCTGGCGGGCTCGGAATACACCTGCGGGAAGCGCTTCTCGTAGAGCGCGCGGTCGCTGCCGCCGGCGCCGATGCGCTTGCCGATCTTGAGCGTCGGCGTCGCACCGCTGCGATCGAGGACGACGATCTGGCCCGGGTAGATGAGGTGCGGGTTGTGGATTTCCTCGCGGTTCAGGCGCCAGACTTCGGGCCAGCGCCAGGGCTCCTTCAGGAACTTGCCGGAGATGCCCCACAGGGTATCGCCGGGCACCACCACGTGGCTGTCGGGCGCGTCGTCGGCCAGACGGATCGGGTTGGTTGCACCGACACCCGCCGGAACCAGGGCAGCGACGCCGATGAGGAGGGCAGATATAATGCTGCGAATCATTCGTTTTCCACTCGCTTTCGGCGGATTGCTTTGCCGCGACATAACCGGCCGCTCAGGCGGTTGCCTCAGGCGGTTATTTTGGCGGTCGAGTTGGCGGAGCCGGGTGCGTGCCGCGCCAAGACGCGAGCATCGCAGATTTGGCTCAAAATTCTGCACGTAAAGTGTTCATCCGGCAACATTTATGGCCCTTCTACCCATTCTCCGCTACCCCGACCCCCGCCTGCACACGCGCGCCGCGCCGGTGCGCGAGGTGACCGACGCCATCCGCAAGCTGATCGCCGACATGGCCGAGACGATGTACGAAGCCCCGGGCATCGGCCTCGCCGCCACCCAGGTGGACGTACACAAGCGCGTGGTGGTGATCGACGTGTCCGAAGACAAGTCCGGTCTCCTGGCGCTCATCAACCCCGAGATCATCGCCCGATCGGGCGAGCAGGTCTGTGAAGAAGGTTGTCTGTCGGTGCCCGGCATCTACGACAAGGTCAGCCGGTCCGAAAAGGTCACCGTGCGCGCCCTCAACCAGCAGGGTGAGTCCTTCGACCTGGACGCCGAGGGCCTGCTCGCGGTGTGCATCCAGCACGAGATCGATCACCTCGACGGCAAGGTCTTCGTCGAATACCTCTCCCAGCTCAAGCAGACCCGCATCAAGGGCAAGCTCGCCAAGAAAGCCCGGATCACCGCCTGATGAAAGTCGCCTTCGCCGGAACCCCCGAATTCGCCGCCTCGGCCCTGGAGGCGATCCTCGCCGCCGGCTTCGAGGTGCCCCTCGTCCTCACCCAGCCGGACCGCCCGGCCGGCCGCGGCATGCAGCTGCAGCCGAGCCCGGTCAAGCAGGTGGCGCTGGCCGCCGGCATTCCGGTGCATCAGCCCGAAAAGCTGCGCACGCCCGAACAGCAGGCGCCGCTCGCCGCCGTTCAGTGCGACGTGCTGGTGGTGGCCGCCTACGGGATCATCCTGCCCCAGGCGGTGCTCGACCTGCCCCGCTACGGCTGCCTCAACATCCACGCCTCGCTGCTGCCCCGCTGGCGCGGCGCGGCGCCGATCCACCGGGCCATCGAAGCCGGCGACGCGGAAACCGGCATCACCATCATGCAGATGGACGCCGGCCTCGACACCGGCCCGATGCTGATGAAGCGCGTGGAGCCGATCCAGCCCGACGACACCACCGGCAGCCTCCACGACCGCCTGGCGTGGGTCGGCGCCGAGCTGATCGTCGAAGCCCTCGAAGCCCTGCCCGCCGGCAAGCTCACGGCCACGCCCCAGCCGGCCGAAGGCGTCTCCTACGCCGCCAAGATCGGCAAGGCCGAGGCCGCGGTGGACTGGACCCGTCCGGCCATCGAGATCGAACGGGCGGTGCGCGCCTTCAATCCCTTCCCCGGCGCGCTGGCCAGCTTCGACGGCACGCCGGTCAAGCTGTGGCGCGCCCGCGCCATCGACGCCACCGGCACGCCGGGCGAAGTCCTGCTGGCCGAAGGGGCCGGCGTGATCGTCGCCTGCGGCGAAGGCGCCCTGTGCGTCACCGAGCTGCAAAAGCCCGGCGCACGCCGCCTGCCCGCCGCGGATTTCCTGCGCGGCATGCCGATTGCGGCCGGCAGCCGCTTCGATCTGGCCACCGGCTGATTGAATTTTTTGCGAACTCCCCCATCTAACCCTTCGCTTTCCGCTTAACTTCGAAAGGACGGATACCCGCAATGCTCGGCAACTGGCTCAAGACCTCGATCCTGATGGCCGGAATCATCGCCCTGTTCGGGGCGATCGGCGCCATGATCGGCGGCAAGTCGGGGATGCTCATGGCGCTCGTCTTCGGCGGCGCGATGAACATCTTCTCGTACTGGTTCTCGGACAAGATGGTGCTGCGCATGTACAACGCGCAGGAAGTGGACGAAACCAGCTCGCCCTACCTCTACAACATGGTCCGCGAACTGGCCGGCCGCGCCCAGCTGCCGATGCCCAAGGTCTACATCATCCACGAAGACCAGCCCAACGCCTTTGCCACCGGCCGCAACCCCGAGAACGCTGCCGTTGCAGCCACCACCGGCATCCTGCAGATGCTCTCCGAGCGCGAGCTGCGCGGCGTGATGGCCCACGAGCTGGCCCACGTGAAGCACCGGGACATCCTGATCTCCACCATCTCGGCCACCATGGCCGGTGCCATCTCGGCCCTGGCCAACTTTGCGGTGATGTTCGGCGGCCGCGACGAGGAAGGCCGCCCGGCCAACCCGATCGCCGGCATTGCGGTGGCCCTGCTCGCCCCGCTGGCCGCCAGCCTGATCCAGATGGCGATCTCCCGCGCCCGCGAGTTCGAGGCCGACCGGGGCGGCGCCGAGATCGCCGGCGACCCGAATGCCCTGGCCGACGCGCTGATGAAGATCGACGCCTTCGCTCGCGGCATTCCGATGCCCACCGCCGAAGCCCACCCGGAAACCGGCCAGATGATGATCATGAACCCGCTCTCCGGCGGCGGCCTGCGTGGCCTGTTCAGCACCCACCCGGCCACCGAGGAGCGCGTCGCGCGCCTGCGCGCCCTGGCCCGCGGCGGCTGATCCCGCATCACCCAACAAAAAACCCGGCCTGGCGCCGGGTTTTTTGTCGTCTGCCGCATGCCTTCCGGGAGCCGGGACTCACTCGATCGGCAGCACCACGCGGAAACGGCTGCCCTTGCCCGGCGCGCTGTCCACCTCGATATGCCCGCCGTGCTGGCTGACGATGCGGTAGGTGGACGACAGGCCCAGGCCCCGCCCCTGCCCCACCGCGCGGGTGGTGAAGAAGGGCTCGAAGACCCGCGCCCGGGTCGCCTCGTCCATGCCGCAGCCGGTGTCTTCCACATCCACCACCAGATGCTCGCCGGTCTTGCCGGCGCGTACCGTGATGGTGCCGGGCTCGCCGCCGAGGGCCCGGCTGGCGTTGTCCAGCAGGGCCTTGAAGGCCTCGCCCAGCAGGGTCTGGTTGACCGCCGGCGTGGGCAGCGAGCCATAGCCGCGGCGCACCTGCTGGCCCGGACGCCGCCCGGCGGCAGTGGCCGCGATGGCCGCGTCGAGGAGGCCCTCGATGGAAGCCGGCGCCGTCTCCATCGGCCCTGGCGCCGCAAAACCCTGCAGCGCATGGACGATGTCACCCACCCGCGCGAGCCCGCGATGGGATTCGTCCACCAGTTTGGGCAGGTCTTCGCGGATGTAATCGAGGTCGGCCTCGGCGCGGGCGGCCTGCCAGGCGCCGTTGCCGGCAGCCAGCCGATCAGCGGTATTCACCAGCGCCAGCAGCCGTTCGGCGTACTCGCGCAGGGCGCCCAGGTTGGCGGCCACATAGCCGAGGGGGTTGTTGATCTCGTGGGCGACGCCGGCCGCCAGTTGCCCCACTGCGGCCAGCTTGTCGGCCTCCAGCAGGCGCTGCTGGGTGTGGCGCAGATCGCGGTTGGCGGTGGTGAGCTGGGCGGTGCGCTCGGCCACCCGCTGCTCCAGGCTGGCGTTGATCCGGCCCAGCTCGTGGTTGCGCTCGGCCACCAGGCCCAGCAGGCTGCGCACGGCGCCGATCAGCGCGGCGTTGCCGGGGTCGGCGCTGTGGCCGGTCTCGGCCTCGTAGGCTTCGGCTGCCGTGGCACCGGCTTCCATCGCCCGCAGCTGGCGGGCCATGGACTGGTCGGTGTCGAGGATGTGGAAGGTGAGCCAGCTGGTGACGAAGGTGTACAGCGCCGGGACGACCTGGGTCGCGTCGCTGGCGCCGCGCATCGCCTCGACCTGGGCGACGAAATCCGCGTGGGCGTGCCGGTGGCCGTCCAGGTGCCGGGCGTCGATGCCGGCCTGCGTCATCAGCGCCTCTTCGGTGGCAAAGTGATGGACGGCGTAGCGCGCCAGGCCGTCGAGCACGTGGGCGAGTTCGCCGGGCTTGATGTCGGCCCCGCCGACCGCCCGCTGGGCCAGCGCATTGACCAGATCGACCAGCTTGTGATGCTGGCCGTCCACCTCGCCAAAACCGGTCTCGAAGTAGTCGGCCCACTGGAACGGTGCAAACCGGGCTGGCTGGCTCATGGGGCATCTTCCTCCTGGGGCAGGCGCTGCCGCAGGGCGGTCAGCAGGGGCTGCAGGGCGCGCACCAGCCGGGCCACCGGACGTGCCGCAGCTTCGGCATCGCCGCCCGCGCGGATCGCCGTGCATACGTCGGCAGCCATCTCGAAAACCTTCAGGGCGCCGATGTTGCCGGCCGAGCCCTTGAGGGCGTGGGCGAGGTGTTCCACGTCGTTGAGCCGGCCTTCGGCGAGGGCGCGTTCGAGTTTCGGCCCGGCGTCGCCCTGGGTGCTGACGAAGGTGCGCAGGATGCGCAGATAGGTTGGCCATCTTCCGCGGACGACGCTCACCCCGCGGGTGCAGTCGAGGCCGTCGATGCCCGCCAGCGCCGTGCGCCAGTCGATGCTCGCGGCGTCGGCGGCGATCGGCGGCCGGGGCTGGCCGACCCACTTGAAGATCACCCCGTGCAAGGTCTCCGGCTCCACCGGCTTGGCCACGAAATCGTTCATGCCGACGGCAAAGCAGGCGGCCTGATCCTCATCGAATGCATTGGCGGTCATGGCGATGATGGGCGTGCGCGCCAGCGTCGGCATCTGACGGATGCGGCGGGTCGCCTCGAGGCCATCCATCACCGGCATCTGCATGTCCATCAGGATCAGGTCGTAGCGGTTGGCGGCCACCAGCGCCACGGCCTCCTGCCCGTTGGCGGCCCGGTCGATGACGAGGCCCAGATCAGAGAGCATCTCGATGGCGACCTCCTGGTTGAGCAGGTTGTCCTCGACCAGCAGCACCCGGGCGCCGCGCACGTGACCCGCGCCGCCCTGGGGCGCGGCGGGCAGGCTGACCGCCGGCATGCTGGCGCCCGGCCGGCGCTGCAGGCGGGCGGTGAACCAGAAGGTGCTGCCCCGGCCGGGCTCGCTTTCCACGCCGACGTCGCCGCCCATCAGGGCGGCCAGATGGCGGGTGAGCGACAACCCGAGGCCGGTGCCGCCGTACTTGCGGGTGGTCGAGGCGTCGGCCTGCTCGAAGGAGCGGAACAGCCGGGCAAGCTGCTCGGATGCGATGCCGATGCCGCTGTCGCTCACTTCGAAGCGCACCAGCAGGGTGTCGTCGTCTTCGGACACCACCCGGGCACGCAGGCTGACGCCGCCGTGCTCGGTGAACTTGACCGCATTGCTCAGGTAGTTGAGCAGGGCCTGGCGCAGCCGGGTGACGTCGCCGCGCAGCACCGGCGGCAGGCCGTCGGTGTCGGATTCGAACTTTAGCCGGCGGGCCACCAGGCGGTCGTGGATGAGCGAGTGGGCCTGGTCGAAGAGGGCTTCGGGCGAGAAATCCACGGCTTCGAGCTGCAGCTTGCCGGCTTCGACCTTCGACAGGTCGAGGATGTCGTTGATGAGCGCCAGCAGATGGCTGCCGGCCTGGCGGATGCGGGTCAGGCGATCTTCCTGCTCCTGGCTGAGGGGGCTGCGTTCGAGCATCCGGGCCTGGCCGAGGATGGCGTTCATCGGGGTACGGATCTCGTGGCTCATGTTGGCCAGGAAGGCGCTCTTGGCACGGCTGGCCGCCTCGGCCCGCTCGGAGGCTTCGGCCAGCTGGGCGGTGCGCTGGGTCACCAGATCTTCGAGATGGTGGCGGTAGTGCTCCAGCTGGGCATCGAGCCGGCGCATCTCGGTGATGTCGAAGAAGGTCATCAGGAAGCTGTCGCCCACCGGCGCGCCGGACACCAGCATGGTCCGCCGCTCGCCGTTCCTGCAGGTGACCTCACGCTCCACCGGCTCGATGCGGCGCTCGGCGCCTTCGCGCACGCGCTGGCTCAAGTGCTGCCCCTCCACCTGCTGCCGGTAGGCGGGGTCGGGATAGGCGAGACGCAGCCAGTCGGCCACCGTCGGCACCTCGTCGCGGGTGTAGCCGAAGGTTTCGATGAAGCAGCGGTTCACATCGCCCACGCTGTCGTCGGCATGAACAAAGCTCAGGGGCAGCGGCGCCATCTCGAAAAGCTGACGGAAACGCGCCTCGCTCTCCCGCAGGGCGCTCTCTTCCCGATGTCTGGCGATGGCGATGGCCGCCAGATGGGTGGCGATCGCCACCTGCTCGAAGGTCAGCGCATCGGGTTCGGAGGGCTCGTCGGGATAAAGGGCGAAGGTGCCCAGCACGCGCCCCTCGCGACTGAAGATCGGCCACGACCAGCAGGCCACCAGCCCGTAGGCTGCGGCCAGCCCCGCGAAATCGGCCCACAGGGGATCGGTGGCGATCTCGCGCACGATCACCGTCTGGCCACGCCAGGCGGCAGTGCCGCAGGAGCCGACGGCTTCGCCGATGGCCACCCCGTCCACCGCCCGCAGGTAGCCCTCGGGCAGCTGCCGCGCGGCACCGTGGCGCAGATGGACGCCGTCCGGATCGAGCAGCAGGACCGACGCCCGCACCCGCGACAGACGAGCCTCGACGCCCCACAGCAGCACGTCCAGGGTTTCGGCGAGGGAAGCGCCGGAGGCCACCTTCTCGAGCACCCGGCGCTGGGCCTCGAGGGACAGCTCGATGGTCTTCTGGGCGGAGATGTCGGTCAGCGAGCCGACGATCTCGCAACAGCCGTCGTCCAGGGCCGGGCCTCGGCTCAGCTCGTCCCGCAGCCACACGTAGCCACCGCGGCCGTGGGCAAAGCGATACGCCTGGGCCACGCGCTCGCCGCTCGCCGCAACCTCCGTGGCACGGGTTGTCTTCAGCCGGTCGTCGGGGTGCAGGTTGTCCCACCACCATCCGGGCCGCAAAGTCTCTTCGAGGGAATAGCCCAGGACGCGCTGGACGTTGGCGCTGGCGGTGATCGGCACCACTTCGCCCTGGGGTGTCACCCGCAGGCTGTAGAGCACGGTGGGGCTGGTCTCGACGAGGTTCTGCAGCTGCCGTTCGGTAACGCGCTGGCGCTTCTCGGCGACTTCCCGCTCGCGGCGGTCGCGCAGCACCCGCAGGCCGAACAGGATGTCACCGCCCAGCTCGGCGAGCAAGCGCACCTCCTCCTCGTCGAAGGCCCCCGGCGCCGACGAGGCCACGTACAACACCCCCACCGAGCGGTCTTCGGCGCGCAGCGGCAGCGCGCACATCGCCGCCCCCGCCGGCAGGCCCTCGGCCCAGCCGGCCAGCAGCGGGTTGGCGGACAGATCGCGCCAGATGGTCGGCCGGTCCGCTTCCGGCGTGGCGGGAAAGCTGTCCAGCCGTCCGACATGGCCACAACCCGCGCCGAAGATCTGCCCATCCACCGGCAGCCCGCAGTCGGCCGCGCAGTCGAACTTCGCCGCAGCCAGCAGATAGCCGCCGAAGGCCACCATCAGCCCGCACACCTCATCCAGCAGCCGGGCGGGATCGGTGGCGCGCGCCACCGCCTGATTGCATTCGCTGATCGTGTGCAAGGCCGCGTTGGCGCGCCGGAGCCGGCTCTCCGCCAGCTTGCTGTCGGTGATGTCGCTCCAGATCACCGCCACGTAGCGCCGCTCGCCCCGCAGGCGGATACCGCGGCCGCTCACCCGCACGTCGCGCACCGAACCATCCCGGTGCCGATGGCGTGTCTCAAGCACATGACCGGTCGGCCCGATCATTCTGGCAACCCCCGCAGCAATCTCCTCCGGCGTCAGCAGGCAGTCGATGTCGCGGACATCCAGCCGGGCAAACTCCTCGCGGGAATAGCCCAGATTGCGATGGCACGCGTCATTGAACTCGACGAAGCACCGGCTCTCGACATCCATCAGCGCGATCGAATCGGCAGCCTGGCTGACGATGCTGGAGAAGATCGCCTCCCGCTCGCGCAGGGCTTGCTGGGCCCGACGCGCCTCGCCGATGTCGCGCCCCACGGCGAGCACGCCGATCAGGCCGCCCTGCTGGTCGAACATCGGCGTCTTGATGATCTCCAGCAGCTCCCGGTGCCCGTCGTCGGCAAAGCGCACTTCCTGCTCGCTGCGCTGGGCGCAGCCGGCGTGGATCGCGGCCAGATCGCTCTGGCGGAAGCTGTCGGCCAAGTCCCAGGCCATGAAGTCGTAATCGGTGTGGCCGATCACCGCCTCTTCCGGCGCGCCCATCAGGCGCTCGAAGCGGTGGTTGCA
Source organism: Zoogloea oryzae (assembly GCF_030161255.1). Taxonomy (NCBI): domain Bacteria; kingdom Pseudomonadati; phylum Pseudomonadota; class Betaproteobacteria; order Rhodocyclales; family Zoogloeaceae; genus Zoogloea; species Zoogloea oryzae. The sequence goes on along the minus strand of NZ_BSPX01000045.1, from coordinate 6,062 downwards.
GGCCAGGAAGGTGCCGTCCGGGTCCTTCAGCCACACCAGATCCGGCAGCGCGCGGATCAGCGCCGGCGCCAGCCATGCCCGCCCGGCCGGCGCGGGCTCGTGGGCGGCCGCCTTCAGGGCCGCGGCAACCCGCTCCGGGTCGAGCAGCCCGACCACCCGGCCGGCGTCATCCACCACCAGCACCGGGCGGGGCGCGGCGCCCGCGCCCAGCCGCGCCACGACGAGCTGGAGGTTTTCCCCCAGCACAGCGTAGCGGTGCGACGTATCCATGACCTCGCCGACGGTCTGCCCGGCGGGATCGCCCGCCAGCACCGCGCGCAGCACATCCTGCCCGCCCAGGCTGCCCACCGGCTTGTCGCCATCGACGACGACCAGCCACGCCACCGCCCTGGCCACCATGCGGCGGGCCGCCTCGGCGAGGGCACACTCGGTCGGAACGACCTCGACGGGAAGGCACATCGCCTCGACGAGACGGGGCTCGGCGCTCCCGTTCGGGAGCGTCGGCAGGCAAAGTGCAGAAGAAAAACCAGTAGCGGTCACGAAGGAGTGTGGGGGCCGGTTGCGCCGGATCACGAGTCCGACTCGCGCGCGGGCCTACCTGGCTGAGTCCATAAGTGAACCCTTAACGGCTTCCCGTGCGCGGCATTGAGTCGACCTGATGCATGCGCTACCGGCAACGCCGTCGGCCGCCAGCCTCGCCTCAGTCACGGGAGAAGCAGGCCGACAATTTGTTCGACGCACCACGAAACGGCCGAAATCACCGGCACCCCGTCCGCACCCTGCCTCCGGCACCCCGGCGAGGGCCATCCGGCCAACCCGAAAAACGCCGATAAGCCGTTGTAAATCCGCCGTTTTTCCCGGCCTGCGCGACGCACGGCGCTGTATTTTTGCAGCGCAAGGTCGTATCATTCGGCTCCCCCGATTCACCATTTCCCGGTTTTCCATGCTCCATCCCACCCGATTCGACGTGATCGTTGTCGGCGGCGGCCATGCCGGCACCGAAGCCGCACTGGCGGCCGCGCGGGCCGGGTGCGCCACCCTGCTGCTCACCCACAACATCGAAACCCTCGGCCAGATGAGCTGCAACCCGTCCATCGGCGGCATCGGCAAGGGGCATCTGGTGAAGGAGGTGGACGCCCTGGGCGGCGCGATGGCCGCGGCCACCGACGAAGGCGGCATCCAGTTCCGCATCCTCAACGCCAGCAAGGGCCCCGCCGTGCGCGCCACCCGCGCCCAGGCCGACCGTGTGCTGTACAAGGCCGCCATCCGCAAACGCCTCGAGAACCAGCCCAACCTGTGGCTGTTCCAGCAGGCGGTGGACGACCTCACCGTGGTGGGCGACCGGGTCACCGGCGTCGTCACCCAGATCGGCCTGCGCTTCGAGGCCCCCGCGGTGGTGCTCACCGCCGGCACCTTCCTCAATGGCCTGATCCACGTGGGCCTGCAAAACTATTCCGCCGGCCGCGCGGGCGACCCGCCGGCGATCAGCCTCGGACAGCGCCTGAAGGAACTCGCCCTGCCCCAGGGCCGCCTCAAGACGGGTACGCCGCCGCGCCTCGACGCCCGCACCATCGACTTCTCGGTGATGGAAGAGCAACCCGGCGACAACCCGGTGCCGGTGTTCAGCTTCCTCGGCAAGGCCAGCCAGCACCCGCGCCAGCTGCCGTGCTGGATCACCAACACCAACAGCCGCACCCACGACATCATCCGCGCCAACCTGGATCGCTCGCCGATGTACTCCGGCGTGATCGAAGGCGTGGGCCCGCGCTACTGCCCGAGCATCGAAGACAAGATCCACCGCTTCGCCGACAAGGACAGCCACCACGTCTTCCTCGAGCCCGAAGGCCTCGACACCCACGAGATCTACCCCAACGGGATCTCCACCAGCCTGCCCTTCGACGTGCAGCTGGACATCGTGCGCTCCATCAAGGGGCTGGAGAACTGCCACATCCTGCGCCCCGGCTACGCCATCGAGTACGACTACTTCGACCCGCGCAACCTCAAGTCCAGCCTCGAGACCAAATCCATCGGCGGGCTGTTCTTCGCCGGCCAGATCAACGGCACCACCGGCTACGAAGAAGCCGCCGCCCAAGGCCTGCTGGCCGGCATCAACGCCGCGCTGCAGGTGAAGGGCCAGGACGCCTGGTGCCCGCGCCGCGACGAGGCGTATCTTGGCGTGCTGGTGGATGACCTCATCACCCGCGGCGTCTCCGAGCCCTACCGGATGTTCACCTCCCGCGCCGAATACCGCCTCAGCCTGCGCGAGGACAACGCGGATCTGCGCCTCACCGAAACCGGCCGCAAGCTGGGCCTGGTGGACGACGAGCGCTGGGCCGCCTTCTGCACAAAGCGCGAGGCCATCGAGCGCGAAACCGCGCGCCTGCGCGCAACCTGGGCGACGCCGGCCAAGGTGTCGGCCGAAGCCGCCGAGGCCGTGCTCGGCAAGTCCATCGAACGCGAATACAGCTACTTCGACCTGCTGCGCCGCCCGGGCGTGAGCTACGCCAGCCTGATGACCCTGCCTGGCGCGCCCGAAGCGCCCGAGGCCGACCCGCAGGTGGTCGAGCAGCTCGAGATCGCCGCCAAGTACCAGGGCTACATCGACCGCCAGCAGGACGAAGTCGCCCGTCAGCTGGATTCGGAAGCCACCCGCCTGCCGCCGGACCTCGACTACACCACCGTGCGTGGCCTGTCGAAGGAAGTCCAGCTGCGCCTCAACCAGCACAAGCCCGAAACCATCGGCCAGGCCGGCCGCATCCAGGGCATCACGCCGGCGGCCATCAGCCTGCTGCTGGTGTGGCTCAAGCGCGGCGAACTGGCCCGCGGCCGGGAGCCGAAATCCGCATGAGCACCATCCTCGAAAAAGGCATCGCCGCCCTCGGTCTCGATCTGCCCGCCGACGCGCCCGAAAAGCTCCTCGCCTTCGCCCGCCTGCTCATCAAGTGGAACAAGGTCTACAACCTCACCGCGATCCGCGACGAGGCCCAGGTCGTCACCCACCACCTGCTCGACTCCCTCTCCGTGCTGCCGCACATGGGCGGCATCGACCGGCTGGTGGATGTGGGCTCCGGCGGCGGCCTGCCCGGCGTGGTGCTGGCCATCTGCCGGCCCGAGCTGCAGGTGGATTCCGTCGAGACGGTGCAAAAAAAGGCCACCTTCCAGAACCAGGCCAAGATCGAACTCAAGCTGCCCAACTTCCGCGCACACCACGCGCGCATCGAAGCCTGGCAGCCGCCCTACGCGCCCGACGCCCCGGCCGGCATCATCTCCCGCGCCTTCGCCGATCTGGCCGACTTCGTGAACCTCACCGCCCATCTGGCCGGCCCCGAAACACGCATCCTCGCCATGAAAGGCGTTTATCCCGAGGACGAGATCGCCCGCATTCCGGCCGGTTTCGCGCTGGAACGCAGCCTTCCCCTCGACGTGCCCGGCCTTGGCGCCGAACGCCACCTCCTCATCGTGAAACGTACCTGAACATGGCCCGCATCTTCTGCATCGCCAACCAGAAAGGCGGCGTCGGCAAGACGACCACCTGCGTCAATCTGGCCGCCGGCCTCGCCACCGCCGGCCAGCGCGTGCTGCTCATCGACCTCGACCCCCAGGGCAACGCCACGATGGGCAGCGGCATCGACAAGCGCAGCCTCGGCAAGTCGATCTACCACGTGCTGGTGGGCCTCAGCACCGTCACCGACGCCTGCGTGCGCAGCGAATCCGGCGGCTACGACGTGCTGCCCGCCAATCGCGACCTGGCCGGCGCCGAAGTCGAGCTGGTCGCCCTCGACCGCCGCGAGAATCGCCTGCGCGACGCCCTCGCGCTGCACCGCGCCGAGTACGACTTCGTGCTCATCGACTGCCCGCCGTCCCTGTCGCTGCTCACCCTCAACGGGCTGTGCGTGGCCCACGGGGTCATCATCCCGATGCAGTGCGAGTACTACGCCCTCGAGGGCCTGTCCGATCTGGTCAATTCGATCAAGAAGGTCCACGCCAACCTCAACCGCGACCTGTCGATCATCGGCCTGCTGCGGGTGATGTTCGACCCGCGGGTGACGCTGCAGCAGCAGGTCTCGGCCCAGCTCGAAAGCCACTTCGGCGACAAGGTGTTCAAGACCATCGTGCCGCGCAACGTGCGCCTCGCCGAAGCCCCCAGCCACGGCCTGCCCGGCGTGGTGTTCGACCGCAGCGCCAAGGGCGCCCAGGCCTACCTGGCCTTCGCCAAGGAAATGATCGCGCGGATCAAGACTTAACCGACCCCACCATGGCACCTCCCAAACTCAAAGGCCTCGGCCGCGGCCTCGACGCCCTCCTCGCCGCCAACACCGACGACGACGCGAAGAACGAAGGCGAACTCCAGGTGCTGCCCGCCAGCGAACTGTCGCCCGGCAAATACCAGCCGCGCACCCGGATGGACCCGGGCTCGCTGGAAGAGCTCGCCGCCTCGATCAAATCCCAGGGCGTGATGCAGCCGATCCTGGTGCGCCCCATCGGCGGCCAGTTCGATTCCGAACGCTACGAGATCATCGCCGGCGAACGCCGCTGGCGCGCCGCCCAGATCGCCGGACTGGTGAGCGTGCCCTGCCTGGTGCGCGCGATCCCCGACGAGGCCGCGCTGGCCATGTCGCTGATCGAGAACATCCAGCGCGAAGACCTCAACCCCCTCGAAGAAGCCGCCGGCATCCAGCGCCTGATCGAGGAATTCGGCATGACCCACCAGCAGGCCGCAGATGCCGTCGGGCGCTCCCGCCCGGCCGCCTCCAACCTGCTGCGCCTGCTGCAGCTAGCGCCCCAGGTGCAGGAACTGCTGATGGCCGGCGACATCGACATGGGCCACGCCCGGGCGCTGCTGCCGCTGGACGGCGCGGCGCAGGTCGGCCTCGCCAACCTCATCGCCGCCCGCGGGCTGTCGGTGCGCGAGGCCGAACGCCTCGTGCAGCACGAGCTCAATCCGAAGACGAAGCTCCCCGCGCCGGCACCCGACCGGGACATCCTGCGTCTGGAAGAAGAGATCGCCGATCGCCTGGGTGCGACCGTGAAGATCAAGGCCAACAAGAAGGGCGTTGGCGCGGTGACGATCCAGTTCGGCAACCTGGATCAACTCGACGGCCTGCTCGAAAAGCTGCGCTAGCCACCTGGGGCCTGCGCCCCGGCGGCCTTTCAGGCCTTCATTCGGATTCGCCGGAAACCGCCCCCGCCAGCCGTTGCAGCTGGCGGCTCATCGCGCGTTTCTCGGCCTGACGCTTCCCGCCCGTCGATTTGTCGTGGGGCCCGGCCTTGCGCTGCAGGGCCGGCACGACCAGCGGGTTGCGGGGCGATTTCGGCACGCCGCCCGGCCCTTTGTCGGGGCCGCGGAAGACCAGCTTCTGGCGGGTACCGAGAGTCCGGTTGGCCATGCTTCAGGCGTGGTGATGGGCGGCTTCGGCCGCCGCCACCTCGGCGAGGGTCGCCGCCTCGGTGAGGCCGGAGATCTCGGCAAAGCACCCGTCCAGCGGGCAGTTACGCCCCGGCGGACATTCGTGCTCGAACGCACACTGGCGTTGGGTCTGGTCGGTCAGGACCATCTCACGAACCGCTTCGCAACGGCTGATGGGGGAATCGATGAAGCTCATGGCGTCCTCCCTTTGGTTGATTTCAGTATAGCCAAAGGGTGCGAAATTTCCTTGCTAACAGCAGGGTTTTACATCCCTACGCACAAGGGCTTCAGCGCTGGACGACAGAGGGCTTGAGCTTGAGCGTACCGGCGATCCGCTCGGCGATGGAGCGGGCCTCGATGGCCGACGGGAAAGGCCCGACCCGCAGACGGAACTTGCCCTCGTAAGCCAGCACCGAGACCGACTCCTTCAGCCACTTGAGCTCATGCTCGACGAAGTTCTTGAAGTGCTCGGCAGTCCCGGCGGTACCAAAGGCCCCCAGCTGCAGGAAGACTTCGCTACCGACCCGCTCGGCCGGACGGCTTGCCGGCACAGGCACGGCTGAAACCGGCGCCGCTGCAGCCACGGCGAGCGGCTCGGCCGCCGGGCGGACAGGCTCCGCGGCCACCACGGGCTCGGGCGCGGGGGACGGACGCT
>NZ_BSPX01000044.1:278-36649 GCF_030161255.1 Zoogloea oryzae | reverse complement strand
TGCCCCGCTGGCAGGGGATGGCCGACACGCCGGGCAGCGCCGCCCGGCGGCCGTGGCTGGGGCTGGTGTCCGGCTGGCTGGTGTTCGATCTGGGCCTGCTCACCGGCGCCGCGTGGCTGCGGGTGGTCGGGCTGGCGCTGGTGCTGACGGGCTGGGCGCTGGCGCTGGCGATGCTGCATCCGGTGGCCTTCCGGGAGGGCAAGCCGAGGCTGCATGCGGGCACCGCCTGGCTGGCGCTGGCGGCGGGCGCGGTGGGGCTGGTGGCGTGGATCGTCTTTGCGGCCACGGGTGCGCCGCTGGCGGCGCGGATCGGCCTGTCGGTTGGCGTGTATGGGCTGCTGGCGCCGCTCTTCATGGTGGTCAGCCACCGGATGATTCCATTCTTCTCCAGCTCGGCGCTGCCCCGCTACGAGGTGGTGCGGCCGGACTGGACGCTGCGGGTGCTGCTGGGCGTGAGCGTGGTCCACGGCCTGCTGGACATCGCCGGGCTGGTCGCCTGGGCCTGGCCGTTGGATCTGTTGGGCGCCGGCACGGCCCTGTGGCTGAGCTGGAAGTGGCAGCTGCCGCGCAGCTTCGAGGTGCGCCTGCTGGCGATGCTGCACATCGGTTTCCTGTGGCTGGGCATCGCCTGGCTGCTGGCCGGGGTGCAGGGCCTGCTGCACGCGGCCGGCGTCGAGACCCTCGGCCTTGCGCCGCTGCACGCGATGGCGGTGGGCTACTTCGCGACGATGACCCTGGCGATGGTGTCGCGTGTCACCCTGGGCCACTCGGGACGCCCGCTGGTGGCCGACGCGCTCACCTGGCGACTCGCCCTCGGGCTGCACGGGGTCGCGCTGCTGCGGGTGCTGTCCGACGTGCTGCCGGCCGGGCAGCCGCTGTTGCTGGTGGCGGCCGGGGTCGGCTGGCTGGTCGTCTTCCTGCCCTGGGCGAGCCGCCTTGTGCCCATCTACCTGGCCCGGCGCAGCGACGGTCGGGACGGCTGATCGGCGGCCTGGCGGTGATAAGTCACTGTTCCGATCCGGAATCTGCGGTTGGCGTGACATCCGTCGCCCTGGTGTGGGACTTCCTGCCTTGGCAATGGCGGCAGTCCCATGCACCATCGCGGAAACTGGAAAAATTGATAAAACAGGATGACGTTAGATCACGCCTCCCGGGAAACGTGGAACTGCGTTGCCGGGCGTTTGTCGCCCGGAAGCACGCTGCTCGATGCCCTCTCCTGCCTGCTCACCCAGGGCCTCGATACCGTGGCGGTGGGGGACGACGGGCCGGGGCTGCGTTACCTCGGCGCCCACACGGTGCTGCGCGCGCTGCAGGCGGGCCTGCCGGCAGAGACGCCGGTCTCCGAACTCGCGCTGGCTGAAAGCGCCGCCGCGGCGGGCAGCGAGGCGCCCGGCGCAGCGGCCCTGATCAACGGCCTGCCCCTGCGCATGTGGCTCAAGGGGCGCGATGGCCGCTACCTCATCGTGAATCGCAGTTTTGCCGAGTCTTGCGGGCAGGCGATGCCCCAGGCGGTGGTCGGCAAGACCGATCTCGAGCTCTTTTCCCGGTCCGTGGCCGATGCCGAGCGGGCCGAGGACGCCCAGGTGATGCAGGAGGGCCAGCCCCTCAGCCGGGTGGACCGGATCGACGGCGATGGTACGGTCTGGTTCGAAACCTACAAGGCGCCGGTGCGCAGCCCCGACGGGCTGGTGGTCGGCACCGTGGGCGTGGCCTACGACGTGAGCGAGCGGGTGCGCGAACAGCGTTCGGCCCAGCGCAGCCGCAAGAAGCTCGCCGACGTGCTGGCCACCATCGGCGAAGGCATCTGGGATTACAACCTCGTCACCGGCCGCGTCAGCCACAACCGCCACTGGTGCACCATGCTGGGCCTCGACGACCGCTGGCTCAACCACGCCATGGCCGACCTGCAGGCCCTGATCCACCCGGAAGACCGGGAGCGGGTCGATGCCGCCGTGGCCGCCTGCCTCGAAGGCGGCGGCACCTACGTGGCCGAATACCGCCTGTCCCACGCCGACGGCCACTGGCTGTGGGTGCGAGACCGCGGCGACGTGGTGGATTACGACCAGGACGGCCGCCCGCGGCGGATGGTCGGCAGCATCGCCGACATCAGCGCCATGCGCAGCACCACCCAGGCCCTGCTGGAAAGCCAGATCCGCTACCAGCAGGTTTTCGACAGCGTGCGCGAGGTCATCTTCCAGACCGATGCCCGCGGCCGCTGGCAACTCCTCAACCCCGCGTGGGCCGAGATCACCGGCCATCCGGTGGATGAATCCATCGGCCGCAGCTTCCTCGACTTCCTGCACCCGGACGACCAGGACGCCCGTCGCGAAGCCCTCAAGCCGCTGGTCGAGCGTGCCCAGGACCACTGCAGCGCCACCCTGCGGGTGAAGTGCCGCGACGGCAGCTTCCGCTGGCTGGATCTGTACGCCCGGGCCATCGTCGATGCCGACAACACCCTGATCGGCACCTCCGGCACCCTCAACGACGTCACCGCCCGGGTGGCCGCCGAAGACTACCTGCGCCTCACCGCCAGCGTGTTCCGCCACGCCCACGAGAGCATCATCATCACCGACCCGGATGCCCGCATCCTCGAGGTGAACGACAGCTTCTGCGCCCTCACCGGCTACAGCCGCGATGAAGTCATCGGCCAGCACAGCCGCCTGCTGCGCTCCGGCCTGCACGACGCGGCCTACTACGACGCCATGTGGGCCGACCTGCTGCGCGACGGCGTGTGGCAGGGCGAAACCTGGAGCCGCAAGAAGAACGGCGAGTTCTACGCCCAGCTCGGCAACATCTCGGCGGTGCGCAACGAAGCCGGCCAGACCACTCACTACGTGGGCCTGTTCACCGACATCACCGACATGAAGGAGAACCAGCGCCAGCTCGAGCACCTCGCCTACCACGACGTGCTCACCCAGCTGCCCAACCGCAGCCTGCTGGCCGACCGGATGCGCATGTCCCTGGCCCAGGCCGAGCGCAACGGCACCCTGGCGGCCGTCGCCTATCTCGACCTCGACGGCTTCAAGCCGGTCAATGACAGCCTCGGCCACCACGTGGGCGACCGCCTGCTGGTGGAGATCGCCCGCCGCCTGCAGGCCTCCACCCGCGCTGGCGACACCGTGGCGCGGATGGGCGGCGACGAGTTCGCGCTGATCTACAACGGCCTCGAGCACGCCGACGAATGCGAGCAGGTGTTTGCCCGCCTGCTGGCCAGCATCTCCGCCCCGATCACCGTCGACGGCCGCGAACTGAGCGTCACCGCCAGCATCGGCGTCACCCTGTGTCCGCTGGATGGCTCCGATCCCGAGGTGCTGCTGGCCCACGCCGACCAGGCCATGTATCTGGCCAAGCGCGCCGGCCGCAACCGTTTCCACCTCTTCGACCCCGAGCGCGACCGCCGCCTGCGTGCCCACCGGGACGCCCAGATCCGCGTCGAATCGGCCCTCTCCGGGGGCGAGCTGGAGCTCCACTACCAGCCCAAGGTCGATGCCCTCACCAACACCTTGTCCGGCGTCGAGGCGCTGATCCGCTGGAAGCACCCGGAGCTCGGCCTGCGCCTGCCCGGCGAGTTCCTGCCCACGGTGAGCGAATCGCGCTGCGAGATCGACCTGGGCAAGTGGGTGCTCGCCACCGCCGTGGCCCAGCTCGACACCTGGCGCGCCGCCGGCCTGGCCACGCGGATGAGCGTCAACATCTCGGCCCGCCACCTGGCGCACCCGGATTTCGTGCCCCATCTGCGCTCGGTGCTCGAAGCCCACCCCGAGCTCGACCCTGGCCTGCTGCAGCTCGAAGTGCTCGAATCCACCACGATGACCGACCTCTCCGGCATCGCCCGGATCATGGCGGCCTGCAACGACCTGGGCGTCAGCTTCGCCATCGACGACTTCGGCACCGGGTTCGGGTCGATGAGCAGCCTGCGTCGCCTGCCGGTGCGCAGCATCAAGATCGACCGCTCGATCATCCACAACATGCTCAACGACGAGGACGATCTCGCCACCGTGCAGAGCATGATCGGCCTCGCCGCTGCCTTCCGCCGCGAGGTGATCGCCGAGGGCGTCGAGACCCCGCGCCACCGCCAGGCGCTGGTCAAGCTGGGCTGCCATCTGGTCCAGGGCCACGGCATCGCCCGCCCGATGCCCGCCGCCCGGATGCAGCGCTGGATGCGCGCCTACGCCACCCGCCACTAGCACGTCCGTTCCGCCGCCGGCGCGCCCCGCCTGCGCCGACATCCTCAATCCGCCCCGTTTCGTGCGACCATGCGCCTCGCGTGCTTGCCGACTCGGGCGCGCATCCCGTCACAACCCTCAATGCAAACATGGAATTCCTGACCGACCCGCAACTGCTGATCGCCTTCCTCACCCTCACCGCCCTCGAGCTGGTGCTGGGGATCGACAACGTGATCTTCATCTCCATCCTGGTGGACAAGCTGCCGCCGGAGAAGCGTGCCTTCGCCCGCCGCCTCGGCCTGTTCCTGGCAATGTTCATGCGCCTCGCGCTGCTGGCAGCCCTGTCGTGGATGGCCGGCATGACCGAGCCCGTCGTCACCGTGCTGGATCACGGCTTCTCGGGCCGTGACCTGATCCTGCTGGGCGGCGGCCTGTTCCTGGTGTGGAAGAGCACCCAGGAAGTCCACCAGCTGATGGAAGGCGAGGAGGGCGAAGCCTCCAGCGCCGTCAAGGCCACCTTCGGCGCGGTGATCGTGCAGATCATCCTGATCGACATCGTGTTCTCCCTCGACTCGATCATCACCGCCATCGGCATGGTCAATAACCTCCCGGTCATGATGGCCGCGGTGATCGTCTCGGTGGGCCTGATGATGGTCGCCTCCGGCCCCATCGGCGAGTTCGTGTCGCGCCACCCCACCGTGAAGATGCTGGCGCTCTCGTTCCTGCTGGTGATCGGCGTGGTGCTGATGGCCGACGCCTTCGGCCACCACGTGCCCAAGGGCTACATCTACTCGGCGATGGCTTTCTCGGTGCTGGTCGAGATGCTCAACCTGCGCATGCGTGCCCGTCAGGCGGCCAAGACCGCGCCGGTCAAGCTCCACGAGCCCTACGTGCGCGAGGGCAACACGCAGTGACGGCCCCCTTCGGACCGCTGACGCCCGATTTCGTGCTGTCGGCGGTCGAGGCCAGCGGCCTCGTCTGCGACGGCCGCCTGCTCACCCTCAACAGCTACGAAAACCGCGTCTATCAGGTCGGCATCGAGGACGCCCAGCCGCTGATCGCCAAGTTCTACCGCCCCGGGCGCTGGAGCGACGAGGCGATCCTCGAGGAGCACGCCTTCCTCGCCGAACTCGCCGAGGCCGAGATCCCCGCCGTGCCGGCATTGGAGGTTGGCGGGAGCACGCTGCACCACTACGAAGGCTTCCGGGTGGCGCTGTTCCCCCGCCGCGGCGGCCGCGCGCCCGAGCTGGACGACCCGGCGGTGCTCGGCTGGCTGGGCCGCTTCCTCGGCCGCATCCACGCCATCGGCGCAAAGCAGCCCTTCGCCCACCGGCCGGATCTGACCATCCGTAGCTTCGGCGAAGAACCGCGCGACGAACTCCTCGCCTCGCCCTTCCTGCCGCCCGAACTGCGCGAAACCTGGCTTTCGGTGGTGGATCAGGCCCTGGACGGCGTGCGCCGCTGCTTCGAGCGCGCCGGCGCGCAGCCGATGATCCGCCTGCATGGCGACGTGCACGGCGGCAACGTGCTGTGGACCGACGCCGGCCCGCATTTCGTGGATTTCGACGACGCCCGCAACGGCCCGGCGGTGCAGGATCTGTGGATGCTGCTCTCCGGCGACGCCCCGGCCATGGCCCGCCAGCTCGACCACGTGCTCGAAGGCTACGAGCAGTTTGCCGATTTCGACCCGGCCAGCCTGCACCTGGTGGAAGCTCTGCGCACCCTGCGCCTCATCCACTACGCCGGCTGGATCGCCCGGCGCTGGGACGACCCGGCCTTCCCGGCGGCCTTCAGCTGGTTCGACACCCCGCGCTACTGGCAGGACATGATCCTCTCGCTGCGCGAGCAGGTCGCGCTGATGGACGAATCGCCCCTCGCGCGACAGTTCTAAGCCTGCCCGGTCTTCCATCAACGCGGGGTGTATTCGATCTACACCCCGTGAACATCCTTTGTTCACGGGGTGAATATGATCTACACCCGATGCGATTCCTTCGTTCACGGGGTGTAATCGATCTACAGCTCGTGAAAGTCCTTCGTTAACCCGGTGATGTCGATCTACGCCGGCCTGACATCCTTCTCGCCGGCCCGATTATCGACAGACCGGGGTCGATGAAGGCTGTCGTCAGGCGGGAGTTGCCGTTTCGGCGTCAAATTGGCCGGCGCGGAAGGCGTCCAGCAGCCGGCGCATGCGCCCGGCGTCCTCTTCGGTGAAGCCCTGCTTGAAATCGGTGAGCACCAGCCGCGCGCGGGTCGGCCAGTTGCCCGGCGCGTCGTCGATGGCCAGCCACGACGCGGTGGGCGCCTTGGCCGCCAGCCACTGGCGGGCCTCCCGCTCGCGCAGGCCGTAGAGCTCGTTGGGATTACGCGGAAAGATCGCCGGCGTGGTGTCGATCACCCGCGGCTGGATGTCCGGCGAGAAGCGCGCCCGCAGCTTGGGCAGCGAGAACAGCGTGCGCCAGTCGGATGCGATCACCACCCGGGTCTCGGGGTAATCGCGCAGCACGGCTTCGAGCACCGGCAGACAGCGAAAGTCCTCCGCCTCGCGCCAGGGATGCGTGACCCCATCGAAATCGAGGAAGACATAGACCGGGATCACACCCGGGCTGTGGAGCTTTTCGGTCATTGTTTGATGCGTCGCAACATTTCGGTTGAGGAAAGGTGGAATCCTGCCGTTATCAAAAAAGTTTGCACGTAACAGTATTCGTAGACCATTCTAAGGTCTGCAATTGTTGCAGTGCAGTAATTTTTTATCGAACCCCATGGAGGTTTTTATGAACCCGATCATCAATCTCGAAGGCAAGGTGGGTCTGATCACCGGTATTGCCAACGAAAAGTCCATCTCCACTGGTGTTGCCGAAGCGTGCATCGAAGCGGGCGCCAAGGTCATCATCACCTACCAGAACGAGAAGACCCTCGCGTTCATCGAGCCGATCGTCAGCCGCCTGGGGATCGAGGACGTCCTGCTCCTCGACGTGACCAAGCCCGAGACCATGGACGAAGTCTTCGCCCAGATCGACGCCAAGCACGGCAAGCTCGACTTCGCGATCCACAGCATGGCCTTCGCCAAGCGCGACGACCTCCACGGCCGCGTGGTGGACACCTCGCCGGACGGCTTCGCGATGGCGATGGACGTGTCCACCCACTCCTTCGTGCGCCTGGCCCGCAAGGCCGAGCCGCTGCTCGAGAAGGCCGGCGGCGGTTCGCTCATCACCATGACCTACCTGGGCAGCGAAAAGGTCATCGCCAACTACGGCGTGATGGGCCTGTGCAAGGCTGCGCTCGAAGCCGCCACCCGCTACATGGCCTTCGAGCTGGGCCCCAAGAACATCCGCGTCAATGCCATCTCCCCGGGCCCGCTGATGACCCGCGCCGCTTCCGGCATCGCCGGTTTCGACGGCCTGATGGCCGCCGCCGTGGATCGTTCGCCGCTGCACCGTCTCGTCACCCCGGAAGACATCGGCGCGCTCACCGCGTTCCTCGTCTCCGACGCTGGCCGGAACATGTCCGGCGGCGTACACTTCGTGGATGCTGGCTACAACATCATCGGATGACCCTCGTCGATCCGCGATGATCGACCCGCCCGCCGTGCTGCCGGAAGCCGGGAGAGCGCTCAGTCGCCTTCCCGATCCGGTTCCGGCTCACCCCCTGCTCGAAGGTCTCGTCGAGATCGGGCGGGGGGAATTCTCGATCGTGCTCGACGCCGGTGACGGCGAGCGCGTCTTCAAGGTGGTCAGCTCCCCCGCCGACTACTTCTATCTCGCCGCGGACGACCGTCCCACCGGCATTCATTTCCCCCGCGTGTTCGCCGATCACGGCGTTGTCGGCAAGGCCAGCAACGGCTATTCGTTCCGCCTCGTCGAGGTCGAGCGCCTGCGTCCGGTGTCGGGCGAAGCGTCCCGGCTCGCCCGGCTGCTCGCCGCCGCCTACTGGGAAGGCTGCGAGAAGTGGGCCAACATGGGTGTCAATCGTGGCCGCCTGGCGCTCTACCACATCGCCCAGGAACCGCCGTCCGAGCTCCCCGCCAGCCTCGTCGAGGCCGTGGCGCGGCTGTCGGATTTCATCGAGGGCTACCCGGTCCAGCCCGACATCCTCAACCCCGACAACCTGATGATGCGCGCCGACGGAACGCTGGTGTTTGCCGATCCGGTTTTCCTGCCCTGATCGGCGCCTTCAGCCGGCGCGGTGCAGCAGCGGGCGCTTGGGGGCGTTCTTGGTGAGCAGCTTCCAGGCCACGCCGAACACGTCGTCGCCCCGCGAGACCGCCTTGCGCGGCAGGGCCAGCAGATCGTTCGACGGAGTGGCGGCGGCTCGCTCGCAGGTGGTGCCGGAGAGATAGCCGGCTGCCGCGGCGGCTTCCATGCTGCGCAGGTCGTGGCTGCCGTAGGGGTAGCAGAAGTGATCGATGCGCTGGCCGAGCAGGTCTTCGAGCGCCGACTTGCTGTCGCTCATCTCGCGGGCGATGCAGGCTTCGTCCTGCTGGGCGAGGCGCAGGTGGCTCCGGGAGTGGGAGCCGATGGTGAAGCCCATGTCCCGCACCTCGCGCAGCTGCGCGGCGTCCATCAGCGGCGCCGGCTCGGGGCCGACGCCCGCATCCCACATCGACGTGCTGCCGATCAGGCTGCTCACCGCGTACACCGTGGCCGGATAGCCGTGGGCCTTGAGCACCGGCGCGGCGTTCTCGAGGAAATCCACGTAGGCGTCGTCGAAGGTGAGCACCAGCGGGCGCGGCGGCAGCGCCTTGTCGCCCCGCAGGCCGGCCACCGCGTCGTCGAGGCTGATGACGGTGTAGCCGAGCACCCGGAACAGCGTCATCTGGGCGCGAAAGCGCGGCAGGTGGCAGTACAGTGCGCCGTGGGCCTTCACCCGGCCGGGAAAGTGCCCGACCCGGTGGTACATGAGGATCTGGATCATCGGCTGCAGGCCTCGCGATAAGCCGCCAGGGTTCCGTCGAACATCGCGTTCTCCGTGAAGCCGGATTCGAAACGCTGGCGCGCCCGGGCGCCCAGGGCGGCGCGCCGCTCGGGGGAGGCCAGCAGCCGGGCGATGGCGTCGGCCAGCGCCGGCACGTCGTCCGGCGGCACCAGCAGGCCGCTCGCGCCGTGCTCGACCACCTCGCCGATGCCGCCCACCGTGCTGGCGACGATGGGCAGGGCACAGGCCGAGGCTTCCAGCAGGGTCAGGGACAGGGCTTCCCGCCGCGACGGCGCCAGCAGCATGTCGGCCGCCGCCAGCAGGGCCGGCACGTCTTCGCGCAGGCCCAGGAAGCGGACCCGGTCGGCAATGCCGAGTTCGGTCGCGAGGGCCTGGATCTGCGGGCCCAGATCGCCGTGGTGATCGCCGGCGAGGAGCAGCGTCCAGCGCTGATCCTTGATGCGGGCCAGCGCCTTCAGGGCGGTGTCGTGGCCCTTGGCGGTGACGATGCGGGCGGCCATCAGCAGGCACGGCTCGTCGTCGGCGATACCCAGCGCGGCGCGGGTGGCGTGGCGCACGTCGGCGGGCAGCGTGGCGGCGATGTCGGCGATCCCGTGATGGACGACCCGGATGCGCGCCGGGTCGTAGCCCTCGCGCTCGAGAAAGCGGGCCACGGCGCCCGACACCGCGATGATCCGGTCGGCCCGGCCGAAGTGCTTGCCGGCGTTGTCGGAGTGGGCGGTGGCCACGTTGGGCACCCCCGCCAGCTTCGCGGCAAACCCGGTGTACAGCGCCCCGCGGGTGAGGTGGCCGTGGATCAGGTCGGCCTTTTCGCGGCGGGCGTACAGCGCCAGGCGGATGACTGACGGCAGGTCGTAGATGCCCACCATTGGCAGGTTGATCCCGCCAAAGCCGTCGGCGGTGAGCTGCTGGCCGAGCCAGCCGTTCATCGAGCCGGCAAACAGCGCCTCGTGGCCCCGCGCCCGCAGGCCGCGCATCAGCTGCAGGGCGTGGCGTTCGGCGCCGCCGCTGCGCAGGCTGTGCAGCACGGTGATGATCTTCATGGGCGGAGCACCTGGCGATAGACGGCGAGGTTGCCCGCCACCATCGCGTCGATGGAAAACTCGGCCAGGATGCGCGCCCGGCCGGCAGCACCGAAGCGCGCGCGCAGGGCCGGGTCGGCGGCGAGGCGGTCGATGGCGGCTGCGAGCTGGGCTTCGTTGCCGGGATCGATGAGGAGGCCGGTCACGCCGTCCAGCACCGCCTCGGGCAGCCCGCCGGCGCGGGTGGTGACGATGGGCACCCCCGCGGCGGAGGCCTGCAGCAGCGACACGCCCAGGCCCTCCATGTCGGCCGGATGCACCAGCAGATCAAGCCCGCCCAGCCAGCGCGGCAGATCGTGGCGGAAGCCGGCGAAGCGCACCGCGGCATCCAGCCCGCGGCTTTGCACCTCCGCGCGCAGCTCGGCTTCCAGCGGGCCCTGGCCGAAGATCAGCACGATCAGCTTCGGGTGCTTTTCGAGCAGGCCCGGCAACACGGAGAGCAGGTAGCGGTGGCCCTTGCGCGGGATCATCTGCGCCACCACGCCGGCCACCAGCGCATCGGCGGGCAGGCCGAACTCGGCACGGAAGGTGGCGGCGTCGACCGGCGCGAGGTAGGGCGTGGCGTCCACGGCGCTGCGCACGCAGGTGACCTTCTCCGGCGCGAGGCCCTCGGATAACAGCACCTGGCGGATGCCTTCCGAGATGGTGATCACGTGGTCGTAGAGCCGGTACTTGATCGCCACCGCGAGGCGGGATTCCGGGTTGTCCACCCGTCGCGACAGCACGCAGGGCACGCCGGCGAGCTTGGCGGCGAGGCCGCCCCAGGTATCGGCGCCGCGGCGACTGTGCAGATGCACGAGGTCGGGCTTTTCGGCGCGGATCAGGCTGGCCAGGCGCAGCACCATGCCCGGATCACCGTCGCCGCCCATCTTCATGGGCACCACGCGCACGCCGGCGGGCTGCTGGCGGGCGGTGTCGCTGCCGGCGGGGCAGGCGAGCAGGTTGTCGATGCCGCGGGCGGCGAGGCCCTCGACGATGTACTGCACCTGACGCGCGCCGCCGTATAGAAACTTGCCGGCTTCCACGTGGAGGATCTTCATCGCGTGCCTCCGGCGGCCAGCATGGCCTGGGCGCGCTCGATGACCATCGCCGGCGTGATGTCGCGCAGGCAGGTGAACTTGCCACCGCAGGTGGGCCGGCGCTTGCACGGCGAGCACTCCAGCCCCAGCCAGATCACGCTGCCGGTGGGCCGGCCGGTGTCGGTGTAGGGGCAGGTGGAGCCGAAGATGGCGACGGTGGGTTTGGCCAGCGCGGTGCCCATGTGGGTGAGGCCGGTATCGACGCCGATCACCAGCGCCGAACGGGCGATGAGGGCGACGGCTTCGGGCAGGCGGGTCTGGCCGGCGAGATTGACGATGCGCGGGTCGGCCGCGGAGATGCGGGCGGCGGCTTCGGCATCGGCCGGGCCGCCGAGGATCACCGGGGTGAGGCCGGTGGCGGCGATGAGCTGCGGGGCGAGTGCCTGCCAGGCGTCCTCGAACCAGTGTTTCTGCGGGCGGGTGGTGAAGGGCGCGAAGACGGCGTAGCGGCCGGTCTCGAGCCCGTGGGCGGCGAGCTTGGCCTGCGCGCCGGCATCGGCTGCCGGGGCGACGGTGAGCGTGGGCAGGAAGTCGCCGG
This sequence comes from Zoogloea oryzae, assembly GCF_030161255.1. Lineage (NCBI taxonomy): Bacteria > Pseudomonadati > Pseudomonadota > Betaproteobacteria > Rhodocyclales > Zoogloeaceae > Zoogloea > Zoogloea oryzae. The sequence continues at coordinate 24,852 of NZ_BSPX01000044.1, read as the reverse complement.
CGTCTGCGCCCAGGTGCTGGGCGAGGAACTGGTATTCGGAGCCGATGCGGTGGATGTCGCCGCCGCGGGGGATGACCTCGGTCATCAGCAGCTGGCTGCCTTCCTTCGAGCCGAGGCCGACACGGCGCCTGGCCCCGGAAAGCCAGGTGATGAAGCCGCTCTTGAGCAGGCCTTGCAGATCCAGCGCCACGTCGAACTGGCGGGCGTGGAGCTCGCGCCGCAGGGCGAGCACCCGGCGGGCGAGCTCGAGCTTCTGCCCGCTCTTCCAGAGCTTCACCCACTCGGCCTTGCTCCAGGTGATGACCTCGTCGATGGCCGGGTCGGTGACGAGGAGCTCGTGGATGCCCGGCTCGACCAGCCAGGCCACATGGGCGTCCGGGTAGGCGCGCTTGATGGCGGCGGGCAGGGCCGAGGCGAAGACCACGTCGCCGATGGCCGAGCTGCGGACGATGAGGATGCGCTTCACGCGGAGACTCCGGCGCGGCCGTGGGCGGCCGGGCGGCGGGGCTGGGAGCGGAGGCGGAACGTCATGGGCAAAAACCGGGCGGCGCAAAGACCGCTATTGTGCCGCAAGTCGCGCAGCTTTCGCCCGGATCCGGCTAGCCGCGGCGGATCGGCGGATGGCGCGGGGTGTTCCTGGCGACGAGTTTCCAGAGCACGCCCAGCGCGGTGTTGCCCTGGGAAACCGGCTTGCGGGGGAGGGTCAGCAGGTCGTCCGCCCGGGTGGCGACGGCCCGCACGCAGGTGGTGCCGGTGACGTAGCCGGCTTCGGCGGCGGCGTGCACCGCGCGGATGTCGTGGCTGCCGTAGGGGTAGCAGAAGTGGTCGACCCGCTTGCCGAGGGCGTCTTCGAGCATGCGCTTGCTGATGGTCATCTCTTCGGCGATGCGCTGGGTGTCGACCTGGGCGAGGCGGGGATGGCTGACCGAGTGGGAGCCGATGGTGAAGCCCATGGACTGCACTTCACGCAGCTGGGCGGCGTTCATCAGCGCGGCGGGGCGCAGGCCTTCGGGTTCGACCCACGACGAGGCCTGGCCGAGCAGCCCCGCGACGGCATAGACGGTGGCCGGATAGCCGAAATCCTTGAGCACCGGCGCGGCGCATTCGAGGAAATCCACGTAGCCGTCGTCGAAGGTGAGCACCACCGCGCGGGCGGGCAGGGTGGCCTCACCACGCAGGCCGGCCACGGCGTCGTCCATGCTTACCACCGAATAGCCGAAGCGCCTGAGCATGCTCATCTGCGCGGCAAAGCGCGGACGATGGCAATACTGCCCCCGATGACTGGGCATGCGCGTCGGAAAATCACCAACCTGGTGATACATCAGGATGTGGACTCGGCTCATTCTGGAGAGGGATTTCACGCCCGGGCACGAATCATGCCGGAATTTTGTTTCGGCATGTTCCGTGCCGTGCAGGGAAATGTCACGACCGGCTCATTGAATTAACACTTTCTATCAATGGGCTGCGCCGGCAGGCGCGGACCTACAGCCAGGTCGTGATCAGCCAGGCCAGCGCCGCAACGAAAACGACACCCAGCACCACATTGCGGGTCTTTTTCATGGTGCGCTGGAGCTTGACCCGCTGGCGGCTGGCCTGGAAGTGCTCGACCACCGGCGTCTCGGAGCCCCGGTCGAAGATCTTCACGTAGCTCTCGGGCAGCGGGCCGATCTTCAGCTCGGGGTGGCGTTCGACGGCGCTGGTGAAGCTGTCCTGGTCGACGCCCAGCACCATGCCGTCCTGGGCGGCGATCCAGTCTTCGACGAAGGCGTGCATCGCCGGGGTGTTGCGCAGGTACAGCGTGCCGGTGAGGTAGCGGTGGGTCATCCCGGCGTCGGCGGGGGCGATGAACACGCCCAGGTCGGCATCGAAATCGAAGAACAGCTTGAGGGGCGAGCGGACGACCGAGTCGGCGTCGAGATACACCACGTCGCGGCCGGGGAAGCGGCGCAGGCAGTCGAGCAGGAACTCGGGCTTGATGCGCGTGTTGGCTTCCCAGTAGCCCCGGCTGGCGAAGCGCTTGAGGAAGTACGGGGTGCCGGTGCGGTCGAGGGATTCGCGCAGCTGGGCTGCTTCGGCGGCGTAGCCGTCGGTGAAGAAGCCGCAGGTGAGGAAGGGTACGCCCGGAGCGTCGTTGAGGATTTCGCCGTCGGCGCCCATGTTCATGGTCGGTGTTCGGAATGGAGAAGGCGATCTATTCTGCCCGAATCGGCGCGGCTTGTCGGCCGTCCGCGGGCGGCCCGAGGCTTTGCCGGCCCAGCAGCAGCACCGCGAAGAGCACGTACAGCAGCGAGGTGTTGGAGCGCCACAGGTAGTCCTCGAAGAGGCTGCACACGCCGATGAACACCACCAGCGCCACCCGGTGCTGGGCGAGGGCGTCGCGCTGGCGGCGCCACAGGATGGGCGGAAAGTAGGTGAGGAGCAGGATCAGCCCGCCGCCGATGCCAGTGGTGGTGACGGTGAACAGATACTGGTTGTGGGGGTTGTCGGTGGTGGTCCAGTCGGGCGTGTAGCGCTGGTTGACGTCCACGTAGGCGGGGTAGAAATCCCCGGCGCCAACCCCGGTGAGGAGGTTCTCGGCGGCGAGGCGCAGGCTGTTGGTGAGGAATCCCAGCCGCTGGGCGGTGGCGGTGTCGAAGGTGTCGTGGCGCCGGGCGAATTCGCTGAGGGTCTCATCCACCTGGGCGGCGATCGGGGCGCTGGTGTGGTAGGCCAGCACCGCGAGCCCGCCGGTGAGGCTGACCGCCGCCAGGGCTGCCCGCAGCGGGTGGCGGCCGGCGAGGCGCTGGAAGATCAGCAGCGCGACGAGGACCAGGAAGACCAGCTGGCCGGTGCGGCCGGTGGAGAAGATCAGGTTGCCGGTGGTGAGGAGGGCGAGCAGGGCGAAGCCGGCCCGCCGCCAGCCAGCCGCGGCGACGGCCTCGCGCAGCGCCAGATAGCCGGCCCAGGCGAGGATCGGGGCGTAGAGGATGTGATCGACGAAGGGCGCGGTTTCGGTGGCTTCCTTCCGGACGCGGATGCCGTCGGGCCACTCGGGGAAGAAGCTCATCTCCAGCCAGTTGTACCAGGCCAGCGTCTCGGCCATCAGGCAGCCGGCCAGGAAGGCGGCGATGCAGCGGGGCGCGAGTTCGCGCCGGGCGATGGTGAGGTAAAGGGGGGAGAGCAGGAAGAATGCGTAGCGCCCGACCATCCGCAGACCGGCCTGCAGGTCGTCGGTCCATAGCAGCGACAGGGGCGTGATCCAGAAGAAGGCCTGGAAGATCCAGAACAGCGGATCGCCCCTGAGCTGCGCCCATTTTTCGGCGAAGCGGCCTTCGACCAGCGACAGCAGCAGGATCAGCCCGCTGATCGAGTAGGCCGGCGCCACGTGGGCCGGCAGGAAGAAGAACAGGCTCGCGAACAGCATCCCGTTGATGGCGGGAATGCGGGCGGCAATGGGGGCGTGCAGCCCCGCCAGGGCGTTTCCGAAAGACATCGCCGGGACGTGCCTCAGCCGCGGCCCTGCAGTTTCGCCCTGATCCGGCGGGCCATCAGGAACACGCTGATCTTGCGCCGTTCGGCCTCGGCGACCCGGGCGAAGTGGCGGGTCAGGCGGCGGGCGACGCTGTCTGCGCCCTTGCTGCCGAAGCGCGCGCCGATGCTGCTGGCGATGCTGGCATCTTCGACCACCACGCTCGGGGAAAGCACAGGCACGCACAGGCCGTACTTCCAGTAGCGGTCGAGGGTGTCGTCGATGGGGCTCTTGGGCACCGGGATGGCGGCCAGCAGGCGGCGCGCGCCTTCGAGGCTGACCATGTAGCCCTGGGTGCCGCTGGGGTGCTTGGTGGGCAGGACGAGCTGCTCGCCGCCCGACAGGGTGGCGACGGGAATCCCGCGGATCGGCTGGAGGGCGGACAGGCGCACCGCGTCGAAGGGCGGCATCAGGGCGGCGGCTTCGCGGGCGACGCGCATCAGCGAGGGGCTGCACACCACGTCGTCTTCGAGGACGATGGCGTGGGGCAGGCGGCGCTCGACGACGATCTGCCAGAAGCGCAGGTGGCTGAGGTAACAGCCCACCTCGCCGTTGGAGAGGCCAGGCTCGGCGTCGGGGCCGAGGGTGGCGCGATCGACCTTGACGCCTTCGACGGCCGGCAGGATCTCCGCCTCGAGCCCGAGCTCGCCCAGGTGCCGGAGGATGGCCTCGCGACGGTCGGCGGCACGCTCAAGATTGACGACGAATATCTTCATGGTGTGGTCAGTATTCCAGTCGGCCGTGGTGGCCCTTGAACCGCAGGATGCGTGACTTGTGTTTTTCGACGAGCCGCGCCGCCAGGCCGCGCAGGGGCGCCAGCAGGCCCGGCGCGGGGTGGTGGCCGAGCACCCGATGATGGCGGCAGTCTTCGGGCAGCGTGGCAAGCACCGACCGGAACTCGGCTTCCGGGTCGATGCCGTCGCCGGCAAGCTTGCGATAGAAGGCGCCGTCGGTCTTGATCGGCCGGGTGTGGCGGATCACCGTGGTGTCGATGATGCCCACCTTGCCGCCGTCCTGGCGGGCCAGGTGGCACAGGGCGTGGTCGGTGCCCCAGGTGCTGAAGGTGATCGGCAGGTCGTTCAGCCGGCGGGCGATGAAGCCGGTGTCGAGGCAGGGGCACATGATCTCGACGAAATTGGTCTCGCGCCATTCGGCCAGCGGGTTGCGCAGCATGATGCGGTGCGACCAGTAGCCGGACCAGTCCTGGGCCGGATGGGCGACGGCGAGGCCGAGGCGGTCGACGTCTTCGAAGAAGGCCGAGATGCTGCCGGCGGTGACCGCCAGATCGTCGTCGGCCAGCAGCACGTAGCGGTAGGCAGACAGATCCAGCGCGCCGGATTGCACGCATTCGCGGAAGTGGGAGAGCTTGTTGTAGCCGCCGATCACGGTGGCGACGGCGCCGGGCTGGGGTTCGCGCGGGGCGTAGCCGCTCACGAAGACGTCCCAGTTGCGCTCGGGTTCGGCGGCGAGCCAGTCGGGCAGCAGGTCGGTGGCGCCGACCCGCATGAAGACGAGATACGGCCGCCGCACTGCGGGCGCGGGTTCCGGTCGGGTGAAGGGCGCCGGCCGGATCTCAGGCGCCATGGACATCGACCCCGGTGGTGCGGAAGGCTTCCAGCATCTGGCGCTTCTCGTCGGCGGATTTGAAGCGCACCCGGTCCCAGCCGAAGGCGACCACCTTCGTGCTGGCCGGGGCGGTCTGGCGGGCGAACAGCAGGGCGCTGGAGCGCACCCCGACGACGGCGTTGTAGGGCGTGCGGGCGAGGTGGACTTCGAGCGGCTCGTCCAGATTGACCACTTCGTAGGCAGGCTGGTTGAGCTCCCGCGATGGATCTTTCGGGTGGCCCTTGTAGAAGATGCGGGTGATGCCGCGGGCGGCGAGCCAGGCGCGGATCTCCTCGCTGACGGCGTCCCGGTCGGTGCCCTTCATCAGCCCGGCGCCTTCCAGGGGCTGGCCGATCACCAGGGCGGTAGGTTCGCCGTCGCCAACAACGCGGGTCGGGTCGGGCTCGACCAGTGGCGGCAGCACTACCGCCTTGGCCGGCGGGTATTCGTGGGGCAGGCCGGGCAGCACGTAGACGCGGTCGCAGAAGGGCGCGTCGGAGCCGATGCGGTCGCCCGAGAAGCACCAGTAATCAAGCTCGGGCGCCACCAGCTGGCGCAGCTTGCGCACGTACTGGAGGAAGCGCTTGGCGAGGGTGAGCGGGTAGCGGCGGATGCTGATGATGCCGTCGGGCAGGATGCGGGCGTGCATCTCGCTGGCGCCGCAGCGGGGCGGCAGGGCGCGCAGGAAGTAGTTGATCGCCTCGGTGTCGAACACCGCGCTGTGGATGTGCAGCACCTTGCAGCGGCCGACCAGATCGGCCACCAGCCGGATGTTCTCGCGCTGGCGGCGCAGGCGGCCGAAGGGGCCGGGCAGGGGTTCCCAGCGGGGCCAGGGCATGTAGCCGGCGGCGTCCCAGTCGGTCTGCTTGATGATCGGGGTGACGCCCCGCTTGTAGCACACCAGCACCTGGCGGGCACCGGGCTCGAAGTTTTCGGCGATGCGCCGCGCCGCCAGATACTGCAGCGGCGATGCGACGAAGTAGAGGGCGACGCGATCGCTCATGGGTTCAGGCCTCCGGAATATCGTGGGCCTCGCCGCTGGCGAGCAGCCGGGCGTAGGCGCCGCCAGCGGCGACCAGGGTGTCGTGGGTGCCGGATTCGACGATGCGCCCGCGCTCCATCACCACGATGCGGTCGGCGTCGCGGATGGTGGACAGGCGGTGGGCGATGACGATCACGGTGCGGTTCTTGCGGAGTTCGATGAGCGCGTCCTTCACGGCGCGTTCGGATTCGTTGTCGAGTGCCGAGGTGGCTTCGTCCAGCAGCAGGATCGGCGCATCGCGCAGGAAGGCGCGGGCAATCGCGATGCGCTGGCGCTGGCCGCCGGAGAGCTGGCTGCCGTTGGCGCCGACGCGGGTGGCGAGGCCGTCGGGCAGCTTGTCGATGAACTCCATCGCGTGGGCGGCGCGGGCGGCCTTGATGATCTCGGCCTCGGGCACGTCGGGCCGGCCGTAGGCGATGTTGGCGGCCACGCTGTCGTCGAACAGCACCACCTGCTGGCCGACCCAGCCGAGCTGCTGGCGCAGGTGGGCGAGCGGCAGGCTGGACAGCGGCGTGCCGTCGAGGAGGATGCGGCCTTCGTCGATGTCGTAGAAGCGGGCCACCAGATTGACGAGCGTGCTCTTGCCGCTGCCGGAGGCGCCCACCAGGGCGATGGTCTGGCCGGGCGGGATGTCCAGGTCGAAGTCGCGCAGGGCGTATTCGGTCTGGCCGGGGTAGCGGAAGCTGATGTGCTCGAAGCGCAGCGCGCCGCTGGCGCGGGGGAAGCTGCCGGTGGCGGTGTCGACCTCGGCCGGGGTGTCGAGGAGCTCGAAGATGCTCTGGGCGCCGGCCAGACCGCGCTGGATCACGGCGTTGATGTTGGTCAGGCGGCGGATCGGCTCGAACAGCATCGACATGGCGGTGACGAAGGAGACGAACTCACCGGGGCTGAGCTTATCCTGGGCCGACAGCGACGTGGCCGTCCAGATCACCGTGGCCACCGCCGCTGCGGCGAGCACCTGCACCAGCGGCACGTTGATCGCCGACACGCGCACGGTGTGCATGGTCTGCTTGCGCAGCTTTTCGGAGATGTCGGCGAAGCGGGCGTCCTCGTGGTCGTGGGTGCCGAAGAGCTTGATCTCGCGCACGCCGCCGAGGGTTTCTTCCACCGTGCCGGTGAGGTGCCCGGCGGTCTCCTGCATCTCGCGGTTGGAGCCGCGCAGCTTGCGGCTCGCCACCCGGATCAGCCACGCCACGATCGGCGCGATGGCGACGATGACGAGGGTGAGCTCCCAGGCGGTGTAGATCAGGTAGCCGGTGAGGCCGACGATGATCAGCGAGTCGCGCACCACGATGATCCACGCGTTGGACAGCGCCGCGCCCACCTGGGGGATGTCGTAGAGGATGCGCGACAGCATCCGCCCGCCGGCTTCGGCCTGGTGCACCGGGATCGGCAGGTGCATCTGGTGGCGGAACACCTGCTGGCGCAAGTCGTTGATGGCCTTGTTGGCGATCCACTGGCTCGACACGTTGGCGGCGTATTCGGCGACGCCCTTGGCCAGGAAGGCGAGCATCAGGAACAGCGGCACCTGCCACTGGGCGGTCTGGCTCTTCTTGATGAGGCTCTCGTCCACCAGGGGCTTGAGCAGGCTCGGCAGCACGGGCTCGAGGGAGGCTGCGGCGACCATTGCCAGGATCGACAGCAGCACCACCCGCGAGTAGGGCCGCACCGAGCCGAGCAGGCGGCGGTAAAGCTGGATGGATTCGTTCATTCCCGGTGCAGCACCTTGTCCACGATCAGGCTGGCCCAGCCTTCCTCACGGAAGCGGGCGTGCAGTTCGAGGCGGTTGTATTCGGTATTCACCCAGTCGAGAAAGCTGATCGGCGACCGGGCGTTGCGGGCCACGTAGGTGGCGAAGAAGAAATCCAGCACGCCGGTCTTGGCGCGCTTGAAGTGGCCGTACTTCCAGGAGAGCTCGTTCATCGCCTCCTCGACCGGATGGCCCAGGTGCAGGATGCGGTACAGGGCGGCGCCGAGGCCGGCCCGGTCTGCACCGGATTTGCAATGAAGCAGCGCCGGGTATTCAATTTTTTTGAATAATTCGTCCATCGCGTGGACTTCCTCGATCTCCGGCGGCGTACGGGAGTAGAGCTTCACGTCGTGGAGCGCGATGCCGGCCTCGTCGCAGGCTTCCTTCTCGAGGGCGTAGGAGCCGTAGCCGTGGGCGCCGCGCAGGTTGATGATGCTCTTGAGGCCGAACTTGCGGGCGTACTTGCGGATCTGCGCCGGGCTGGGCTGGCTGGAGCGGTACATGCCGCCGCCCAGGTCGTAGAAGTTGTTGTAGATGGCGCGGATCGCCCCGTGGTCCACCAGGTGCATGTCGAACCAGGCGCGAACCCGGCCGCTGGTGCTGGAAATGTCCATCGTCATCGGGCGGCCTTCGGGCGCAGGGCGGCGCCGATGGGGGCGGCGCGACGGGCGGGGTGGTCCGGCAGTAAAACGTGCATGAGCGCAAACGGCAGCCGCAGGCCGGCACGCCGATCGTGGGAAAGGGCGGATTATCGCATCAAGGGGGGCGGGCAGGGACGGCGCCCGCTGCCGGCGCCTCAGTCGCCCAGCGTTGCCAGGAACTTCTGGCGTGCGGCTTCGAGCTCGGGCCGGGAGAAGTCGTCGGCGAGGCGCAGGGCTACGGCGTGGTAGGTATCGAAGGCGGCGCGGACCTTGTCGGCGTCCACCGGCCGGCCCGGGGCGGGGGACGGGGCGGGCGGAATTTCGCCGACGGGGCGCAGCACCGCGTAGCGCGGGATCATGCGCTGGCCGCCTTTCTCGGAGGCGGCGGTCATCGGGCCGGTCTTGGTGTAGATCTCGCCTTCGTATTCGAAGCGCGTGCCGAGGGGGATGAGGTTGATTTTCATGGCGATTGCAGTGGATCAATAGCCCAGGGCGCGGGCGATGAAGTTGCGCGGGACGCGGGGTTTGGGCACCTTGGTGTCGAACCAGCGACGCACGTCCTCGTCGAGGCCGATGCCGTGCATGTAGTTGTAAAGCGCCTTGTTGAGGGCCACGCCAAGGGCGTCATGGTCCACGCCGGTGGGGTCGATGAAGCCCACGTCGTTCTTGGCGAAGCTGATGGGCGGCAGGGGCTTGAGCTTGATGCCGTATTCGTCCGGGTGCTGGCCCACCGGCGAGTGCACGGTGCACACGAAGCGGTGGAAGAAGCCGGACTGGATGCAGCCGGCGTCGAAGAGCTGGCGGACGTATTCCAGCGCGTCCACCGTGTCCTGCACGGTTTGCGTGGGGAAGCCGTACATCAGGTAGGCGTGCACCAGGATGCCGGCGTCGGAGAAGCCCTTGGTGACGCGGGCCACCTGATCCACCGACACGCCCTTCTTCATCAGCGTGAGCAGGCGGTCGGAGGCGACCTCCAGCCCGCCGGAGATGGCGATGCAGCCGCTGTCGGCGAGCTGCTGGCACAGCTCCGGGGTGAAGGACTTCTCGAAGCGGATGTTGCCCCACCAGCTGATGCTGCGCTTGCGCCGGGCGAGCTCGTCGGCCAGGGCCTTGAGCATCTTGGGCGGGGCGGCTTCGTCCACGAAGTGGAAGCCGGTCTGGCCGGTCTCGGCCACCACGGCCTCGATGCGATCGACGAGGACTTCGGCGCTGGCGGCGTCGTAGCGGCCGATGTAGTCGAGGCTCACGTCGCAGAAGCTGCACTTCTTCCAGTAGCAGCCGTGGGCCACGGTGAGCTTGTTCCAGCGCCCGTCGGACCACAGCCGGTGCATGGGGTTGAGCATGTCGAGGATGGACAGGTAGCCATCCAGCGGCAGGCCGTCCCAGGTGGGCGTGCCGACCTCGGCAAAGGGGATGTCGGGCTCGGCGAGGTTGATGTAGCGCACGGCGCCGTCTTCACGCACGTAGGTGCGCACCAGCCGCGACTTGCCGCGCTTGCCGTCGAGGTGTTCGAGCAGCGCGAGGAGCGGGCGCTCGCCGTCGTCGAGCGTCACGTAATCGAAGTAGTCGAAGACCCGCGGCTCGGTGAGCTCGCGCAGCTCGGTGTTCACGAAGCCGCCGCCCAGCACGGTGACGATGGACGGGTCGTGGGCCTTGATGGTCTGGGCGATGCGGAAGGCGGCGTACACCGAGCCGGGGAAGGGCACCGACAGCAGCACGACGCGCGGTGCGTGGCGGGCGACGGCATCCAGCGTGAGGCGGGCGAGGGTCTCGTCCACCAGCGTGGGCGGCGCGGCCAGGGCGGCGGCGAGCGGCGCGAAGGTGGGCTGGGCCATCGCCAGGGATTCGGCGTAGCGGACGAACTCGAAGCGCGGGTCGGCGGCCTCGCGCAGCACGTCGGCGAGGTCGTTGAGGTAGAGGGTGGCCAGGTGCCGGGCTTTATCTTGCACGCCGAGGGCGCCGAAGGCCCAGGCGAGGGGGTCGCCGCCGTCCGGGTCGTAGTAGGCGTCCAGCGACGCGAAGCGCGGGCCTTCGGGCAGAAAGGCGCGGCTGGCGATGCGGTGGGCGAGGGTCGGGTCGCGCCCCTGCAGAAAGCCCAGCACTGCGCTGACGGTGGCGAGGTAGCGGTCGAACTGGGCGTCGAAGGATTGCAGCGCGGGCGGGCGCTTCTTGGCGGGCATCGCCCGGGTGAGCGCCCGCAGGGCGGCGAGGCTGTCCGGGGTGAAGAGTTCGAGCACCAGCTTGAGGGCCAGGTCGTCCTGCCGCGCGTCCACGCCCCGCGCACGCAGGAAGCCGGTGAGGTAGGCGGTGGACGGGTAGGGCGTGTTGAGCTGCGTCATCGGCGGGATGAGCGACAGCACGCGAAGGCCGGGGCTTTCGGTCATGGCGGGGGCGGGCGCGGGGCCCGCGGGGCGCAGAAAAGGGGAGGCCCGAATGATATCAGGCCACCACCACGCGGTTCCGCCCCCCTTCCTTGGCGGCGTAGAGCGCCTTGTCGGCGCGCTCGATGAGGCGCTGGTAATCCGGGTGACCGTCGTCCTCGGCGATGCCGATGCTGGTGGTGACGCGCACCGACTGGCCGCCGGAGAGCGGGATGTCAGCCGCCTCGATCTGCTGGCGGATCTTCTCGGCGACGGCCCGGGCGCGTTCCTGATCCACCGCCGCCACCACCGCCAGGAACTCCTCGCCGCCGTAGCGGAAGACGAAATCGCCGCTCCTCACCAGGTTCATGATCTGGCTGGCCACGTGCTGCAGCACCCGGTCGCCGGCCTCGTGGCCGTGGGCGTCGTTGACCCGCTTGAAGTGGTCGATGTCGAGCATCAGCACGCAGAAGCGCCGCCCGCGCTGGCGCGACAGGGTGATTTCGCGCTTGAGCACCGAGGGCAGGAAGCGCCGGTTGAAGAGCTGGGTCAGCACGTCGCGGCCGACTTCCAGATCCACCAGCCGGTCGAACATCGCCCGCAGCAGGAACTTGATCTCGTCCAGCTGCTTGAGCACCGCCCGGGCCAGGTCGCGATTGACCTCGGACTGCATGTTCCGGTCGCGGCCCAGGGTGAGCTGGGGAAACAGCGCCTCATCCACCCGCTCGACGCATTCGGTGATCAGCGGCAGCTCGCGGGAATCGTCGAAGAGCATCGGCGCCTTGTGGTGCAGCCACAGGCCGAACTCGGACTCCTGCAGGTTGGGCATCTCGTCGGCGGCGCTGCCCGAGGCGAGCATGCGGTAGAAGCGCGCCTCCCATTCGAGCAGTGCGACGGACTGTTTCTCGCGCTCCAGCGCCAGGTCGTGGCCGGCTACCGACATGCGGAAGGCCTCGTCGGTGCGGGCGCCGCGCTCCGAGAACATCACGAAGGCAGTGCTCATTTCCTCGAAGGCCACGTCGATCAGCGCATCCACGTACACCACCGCGCGGACGAGCTCGATCCGCTCCAGCGGCGTTTCGATCAGCAGGGCGTTGATGTCGTGCTTGAGCAGGCGCAGCCCCTTGGCCACCAGCCCGACGGGAATCTGGGCGCGGGCGTGGACTTCACCCACATGGCGCTGCATGGCCAGCGCGGCGGCGAGCTCGTCCCGGGTGGTGTGGCAGAACAGCACCTCCATCCAGCGCTGCAGGCCGGGCTTGAGGCGGGCCTCGACCGCGGCCAGCGACAGGAATGGGCGGGCCGCGGCGTCGTTGAGCATGAAGGCGTAGAACGTGGTGGCCAGCGTCGACCGGTGCTGCAGGATGAGCGTCGCGACGACGTCCCGGATTGGCTGCGAGGTACTTTCGTTGAGAAGGGTCCAGGTCTGCTCGGCGAGGCGGGAGGTGGAAGGCATTGGGACGCCCTTTTGATTATTGTTGTTGGCTCCCGACGATAAGCGTCGCGCCGATCGGGCGGCAAGCGTCTTTCCGGCCGTTCTGTGAGCGCCTGCACAGCCCGGCGGGCGTGCGACCGTCCCGCTCGCGGTCACGGATGCCCATCATGGGTTCTGGCCGGGCTGCCGGAAGCGCCAGGCCGATGCCTTCATCGCATCCCGCGATGCTTTCCGGAATATGCAGATTGCGATTCCGGGCCTAGAATTCCGTCTGGTGCCGCGCCCTTTCGGGGCGTGATCTTCCCGAAGCCTGCCGGAGGCAGCCATGAACGACGACTACGACTACCGAGCCACTTTCGATTTCAGCCAGAACGACCTGAAGGCCATCGAGCGCGCCGTCGCCATCCTCGAAGAGAAGTTCTCTATCCTCGGCGACTACGACGAGACGGATCTCCCCGACGGCGTGCCCTTCTATCCCCGCGACGAAGTCTTCATCAGCAAGGCCACCGATCTGCTGCGGCGGGAGCGGGACATCTTCGAGCACGACGACTGGGTGGATATCGACGAGATCCGCGGCCACATGTTGAGCGTGGCGCAGCTGCGTCCCTTTCTGGTCCGCCTGCGGGCGCTGATCGAGCAGGGCGAGAGCAACCTGCGGGATCTGCTGTGCGAAGCCCACGACGCCTGTCTCATGGGCGTCTTCACCCTGGAGCGCCAGCGCCCTCACCTCAAGGAGCTGCCCGCGCTGCACGAAGTGGGCACCTGGCGGGGCCCCAACGTGATGAAGCTGCTGGGCGACACCTCGCTCCTCGACGAAGACGAACTGCGCGAGGCCAAGGGTGGCGACGCGGCCGCCTAAGTGGCCACCTCGGCGGCCCCCTGACTGGCCCGCTGGCTGCGCCGGTAGATCAGCCCGGCCACGCAGCTCGCCAGCCCGCACACCACCAGCGTCGGGCGCACCCCGAAGGCGTGGGCGGCGCTGCCCACCACGAAGCTGCCGATGGGCGCGAGGCCCAGGAAGGCCATGGTGAACAGCGCCATCACGCGGCCGCGGAAGTCGTTGTTCACGGCGGTCTGGATCAGGGTGTTGCTGCCCGCCACGCACAGCAGGATCGCAAAACCCAGCACCACCAGAATCGGCACGCTGAGCCACAGGCTGCTGGACACACCGAGGCCCGCCACCGCCACGCCAGCCGCCGGCGCCGCGCGCCCCACCAGCGCGGTGAGGCCGGCGGTGTCGGTGCGGCTTGCCAGCAGCACCGCGCCCGACAGCGCCCCGGCGCCGGCGCAGCCCATCAGCAGGCCGAACAGGCGGGCGTCGCCGCCAAAGATTTCCTTCGCAAACAGCGGCATCAGCACCGCGTAAGGCGTGGCGAGCAGGCTCAGGCTGGCCACCAGCAGCAGCGACGAGCGGATCGCCCGATTGCCGGCGCAGTAGGCGAGCCCTTCCCGCAGCGCTTGCAGCGGCGGGGCGGACGGTCGCGTGCCGGTGCCGGCCGGCAGGCGTATCGCCAGCAGGGCCAGCAGCACCGCCAGATACGACGCGGCGTTGAGCAGGAAGCACAGGGCCTCGCCGGTGGTGGCCACCACCCAGCCGGCCAGGGCCGGGCCCACGAAGCGGGTGGCGTGCATCATGAACGAGTTGAGCGCGATGGCGTTGGGCAGATCGTCCCGGTGATTGACCAGCTGCACCACGATGGACTGGCGGGCTGGCACGTCCAGCGCGTTGATGCAGCCCAGCCCGAAGGCCAGCATGATGAGGTGGGCCGGTGTGGCGGCGTTCTGCCAGGCCAGCAGCGCCAGCAGCAGCGCCTGGGCCATCGACAGGGCCTGGGTGACGAGGAGCAGCCGGCGCCGGTCGAAGCGGTCGGTCATCACCCCGCCGAAGGCGCCCAGCACGAGGATCGGGATCTGGCTGGCAAAGCCCACCGCCCCCAGCACGAAGGCCGAGCCGGTGAGCCGGTAGGCCAGCCACACCATGGCGATCTGCTGCATCCAGGTGCCGGCGAGTGACACCAGCTGGCCGGCGAAGTAAATCCGGTAGTTGCGGGAGGCGAGGGCGCGGAGGGACGGCGGCATGGGGGCGAGGCGACGGGCAAACCCGGAAGGTAGTCTGCTTGCCGCCCGCTGTGAAGGGGCGGGCAGCGCCCGGATCGAGCACCGGCGCCGCGGCGCATGCTATCGTCGTTCAGGGGCAATCCGCCCGTTTTCACGCATGAGGTGACAGGATGGAGTGGTATCTGCTGGCGTTCCGCAAGTTCGCCGAGTTCAAGGGGCGTTCGCCGCGCAAGGAATACTGGATGTTCACCCTCTTCAACCTGCTGATCGCCCTGGGGCTGGGCATGCTGGCCGGCCTGGTTGGTGGCAAGGGGGGCGGGCTGACCGATGTGGTGTCGGGCCTCTACACGCTGGTGGTGTTCGTCCCGAGCCTCGCCCTGTCGGTGCGTCGGCTGCACGACATCGGCAAGTCGGGCTGGTGGATGCTGATCACGCTGATTCCGCTGGTCGGCCCGCTGATCATGCTGTTCTTCATGGTGAAGGACAGCCAGCCGGGCACCAACGAATACGGCCCCAACCCGAAGGAAGCGGTGCTGCTGCCCGCCTGATGGGGGTCAGCCCCGTCGCCAGGCCACCTCGCCCAGCACGTGGGTGGCCACCACGCAGCGCTGGTCGCCGAGGATCATCAGCGCGAACAGGCGTTCGGCCAGCGTGGTGGTGCGCTCCATCCGCCACGCGAGTTCCGGCGTGGCGGCCCAGTCGAGAACCACCAAATCCGCCTCCCGGCCCGGCGCGAAGCTGCCGATGAAGTCGTCCAGATAAAGCGCCCGGGCCCCGCCCAGGGTGGCGAGGTAGAAGCCCCGGAGCGACCCCAGCGGCGTGCCGCAGGCCTGGCTCACGTGGTAGGCGTCGCGCAGGGTGGCGAGCAGGCTGAAGCCGGTTCCGGCGCCGATGTCGGTGGCGAGGCCCACCCGCAGGCCGGCGTCGAGGCTGGCCGCGTGATCGAAGAAGCCGCTGCCGAGAAACAGGTTGGAGCTCGGGCAGAAGGCCGCGCTGGTGCCGCTGGCCGCCATCGCCCGGCGTTGGTCGTTGCTCAGGTGGATGCAGTGGGCGTGGATGGCCCGCGGGCCGGCAAGCCCAAAATGGGTATAGACATCCAGATAGCTGCGCCGATCCGGAAAAAGATCGGCCACCCAGGCCATTTCGGCGCGATTTTCGGCCAGGTGGGTCTGAAGGTGCAGGTCCGGCACGCTGGCGAAGAGCTCGCCGGCGAGGCGCAGCTGCTCCGGGGTCGAGGTGGGCGCGAACCGCGGCGTGAGGCTGTAGCGCAGGCGCCCGCGGCCGTGCCAGCGGTTGATCAGGTCCAGGCTGTCGCGGATGCCCGATTCGGCGGTGTCGCGCAGGTTATCGGGGCAGTTGCGGTCCATCAGCACCTTGCCGCACAGCAGGCGCAGCCGGTGCGCCTCGGCCACCGCAAAGAAGGCGTCGGCCGAGTGGGCATGCACGGTGCCGAACACCGACGCGGACGTGGTGCCGTGGGCGAGCAGGCGCTCCACTACGAAGGCAGCGGCCCGCTCGGCCTCGGAAAGATCGGCCAGCCGCGCTTCGGCGGGAAAGGTGTAGTCGTTCAGCCAGTCGAGCAGCTGGCGGCCGTAGGCGCCGATGATCCCGGCCTGGGCGTAGTGCAGGTGGGTGTCCACGAAGCCCGGCAGCACGAGGCGGCCCCGGTGGTCGTGGAAGGCGGCGGCTTCGCGCACGCCGGGCGGCAGGGCCGGGACGATGGCGTCCCACGGCCCGGCGCCCTCGATGCGTCCATCGACGATCCACAGGCCACCGTCGTCGAAATATTGCCAGGCGGCCGGGTCGGCCTCCGGCCCCGGATCGGACAGGAAGTGCAGCACCTGCCCGCGCACCAGGACATGCTGCGCGGCCATCATTGGGGCCTCGGCAGCGACGACAGGGGCGGCACGTCGGGCCCCGGGTGGGTGGCGTGGCCGATAGCCATGCGGGTTTCGCGCACCTGGAGGATCTGCGCCGCCACCGACGCCGCGATGGCCGCCGGATGCTTGCCCTCGATGCCGGGGATGCCGATGGGGCAGGTAAGGTCGTCGAGGCGCTCCGGGTGGAGGCCGCGATGGATCAGCTGCCGGCTGATGGCCTCCCGTTTGGATTCGGAGCCGATGAGGCCCAGGAAGGCGAAATCCTCGCGCAGGCAGGCGGCCTCGCAGAGTTCAAGGTCGAGGGCGTGGCTGTGGGTCATCACCAGAAGGTAGGCGCCCGGCGGGGCGGTGGCGATCTGGGTGGTGGGCTGGTCGGTGACGAGCGGGCGGACATTGTCGGCCTGGGGGCCCGCCGCCTCGAACAGCTCGGCCCGACCATCCACCCAGGTGATCTGGGTGCCCAGCGGCGTGAGGGCGCGCACCACAGCCGAGCCCACGTGGCCGGCGCCGAACACATAGACCGGAAACGGATCGCCCCCCAGCTGCTGGCTGAAGCACCAGTGCTCGCCGTGGGTGGTGAGGTGGGCAAAATCCGGCCCGCTACCCGCAAGCCGCGGGTCGCTCAGTGTCCAGCCGGATGCGCCGTCGGTGTCGGAGAGCCGGCGGCGCAAGCCCATGCCGGCCTCGACCGCCGAGGCACGCACCTGCCATTCGGGCTGCGTGGCGGTGTCGATGCGTTCTGCCGCCAGCCACACGATGCCGCCACAGGCCTGGCCCATGGTCGGGCCGAGAGCAAAGCGCAGCAGGCGGGGCGGGCCGCCCACTTCGAGCAACGCATCAGCGGCGCTGGTGGCGAGCCATTCGAGCTGCCCGCCGCCAACGCTGCCCAGCTTGTCGCCCGGCGTGACCAGCATGGTCGTGCCGGCTTCGCGGGGCGTGGAGCCGACGGTGTGGACGATCGTGAGCAGCACGGCAGAATCGCCGGCGGCGAGGGTTCTGACCAGAGCGGGTAGCCAGTCGATCATGCGGATGGGGTCTCCGGACGAGCAGGGGCGGCGCGCATCAAGGCCGGCAGGGGCAGGACAACCGTCCCCGCATCCGGGCGTGCCGTGTCTCCCACGGTACCACAGGCCACCCCGGCCGACGGGTCGTCCGCCGGGGACATGCAATCACCCCTTGACGAAGCTCAGGATTAAGCTAGAATTCACGCCCTTCTGCGCTCCTCGTCAAACAGGTTGCTGCAGTGCCTTGGTGGTGAAATTGGTAGACACGCTATCTTGAGGGGGTAGTGGCGAAAGCCGTGCGAGTTCGAGTCTCGCCCAAGGCACCATTAGATGTTCCGCAGTGTTCCGAATCAGGCCGGCAAACCCAGCAAAATCAAGGGTTCCGGCCTTTTTTGCGTCCGCCGTCGCTCCTTGCCGGCGTGATGGCCGCGGCCTAGGATCTCGACGCAGATCTTGCCATCCTTCCTCCATGCATCCCGTCGCCCAGTCCATCGTCACCGCGCTTGCCGCCCATGCCGACCCTGCCCGTGCGGAGGGAATGGTGGCTTACATGCGCGGTCAGTTTGCGTTCTTCGGCATTCAGACGCCCGTGCGGCGGGCGTTGACGCGGCCGTTCATCCGCGAGGCTCGGCCGGCGGATGAGCTCTTTGCGATCGCGGCCGACCTGTGGGCGCAGTCGGAGCGGGAGTGTCAGTACGTGGGCAGTGATCTGCTCGCACGTCAGTGGCGGGCGCTGGGGGCCGCCGACGTGCCGGCGCTGATCGAGCTCGCCCGCGGCAAGGCCTGGTGGGACACCGTGGATGTGCTGGCCGGGGTGGTGGGCGACGTGCTGCGCCCGCTGCCGGCCGAGGCGGCGCGGCAGATGGACGCGGCGGTGGTGCACCCGGACAAATGGGTGCGGCGCATCGCGATGCTCCACCAGCTTGGCTGGCGCGGCGACACCGATGTGACGCGGCTGTTCGGCTATGCGCTGCGGCTGGCGCCCGAGACTGACTTCTTCATCCGCAAGGCCATCGGCTGGGCGCTGCGCGACTACGCCCGGCACGATCCGGCGGCGGTGGGGGATTTCCTCGCCCGCCACGCAACCAAGCTGTCTCCCCTCACCCGGCGGGAGGCCGGCAAGCACCTTCCGCCGGGCTGACGGCGGGCGCGGTTCCGCGCTTGCTCCGCGTCCATTTTCCACCGGTTCTGCGTCCCGCTTTGGTGCGCCGCAGCAGGCGTGCGCCGTGTTGTGGTGCATTAATCTTTGTTTCTCTGTGGTTAAAGCCCGCTAAATCGGGCTTTGCTGTCGTGGCACGTCTCATGCTTCATGTAGTGAAAAATTTATTCACTTCATGCAATGGAGGTACAGCCATGCAATGCCAGCAGAGAACGGTCGTACGGTGCGCCCCGGCGCCGCTTCGTGGAGGACGCTCCCATGAAGCTCATTAGCGCAATCATCAAGCCCTTCAAGCTCGACGAGGTCCGCGAGGCCCTCAACGTGGTGGGCGTGCACGGCCTCACCGTCACCGAGGTGAAGGGCTTCGGCCGCCAGAAGGGCCACACCGAGCTCTACCGGGGCGCCGAGTACGTGGTGGATTTCCTGCCCAAGGTGAAGCTGGAGATGGCGGTGCCCGACGAGCGGGTGGAGGACGCCATCGGCGCCATCGAGAAGTCCGCATCCACCGGCAAGATCGGCGACGGAAAAATCTTCGTCTTCGATCTGGAAAAAGCCATCCGCATCCGTACCGGCGAGTCCGGCAACGAAGCCCTGTAAGGAGAGAAGACGATGAAACGCTTGCTCATCAGTGCATCCCCCTTGCTGGGGATGCTCATTGCCGTACCCGGTTTTGCCGAGGACGCGGCGCCTGCCGCCGCGGCGGTGGCGGATGTGGCGGCCCAAGCGGCCGCTGCGGCGCCGGTGCCCAACAAGGGCGACACGGCCTGGCTGATCACCGCCACGCTGCTGGTGGTGATGATGGCCGCGCCGGGCCTCGGCCTGTTCTACGGCGGCATGGTGCGTGCCAAGAACATGCTGTCGGTGCTCATGCAGACGCTGGTGGTGTTCTGTCTGCTCGGGGTGTTGTGGGCGGTGTATGGCTACAGCCTAGCCTTCACCGACGGCAACGCCTTCATCGGTGGTTTCGACAAGCTCTTCATGAAGGGTGTGACGCCGGAATCGGTGGTGGCCACCTTCAGCAAGGGCGTGGTGCTGCCGGAGTACATCTTCGCGGCCTTCGAGCTGACCTTCGCGGCGATCACCCCGGCGCTGATCATCGGCGGCTTCGCCGAGCGCATCAAGTTCTCGGCGGTGCTGATCTTCATGGTGATCTGGTTCACCTTCTCCTACATCCCGATGGCCCACATGGTGTGGTACTGGGCCGGCCCGGATGCCTACACCTCGGCCGAGGCCGCGGAGAAGGCGGGCGCAGTGGCAGGCTTCCTGTTCGGCAAGGGCGCGCTGGATTTCGCGGGCGGCACGGTGGTGCATATCAACGCCGGTGTGGCGGCGCTGGTTGGCGCCTTCATGATCGGCCCGCGCCTGGGCTATCGCCGCGAGTCGATGGCCCCCCACAGCCTCACCATGACCATGGTTGGCGCGTCGCTGCTGTTCGTGGGCTGGTTCGGCTTCAACGTGGGTTCGTCGCTGGAAGCGGGCGCCACTGCGGGCCTCGCCTTCTTCAACACGCTGGTGGCCACCTGTGCGGCAACCGTCGCCTGGACGGTGATCGAGGCCGTGCTGAAGGGCAAGCCGTCGATGCTCGGGGCGGTGTCTGGCGCCATCGCCGGCCTGGTGGTGATCACCCCGGCCTGCGGTCTGGTCGGCCCGATGGGCGCCATCGTGATGGGGCTGCTGGGTGGCGTGGTGTGCTACTGGGGCGTCAATGGCCTCAAGCGCATGCTGGGCGTGGATGACACCCTCGACGTGTTCGGCGTACATGGCGTGGGCGGCATCCTCGGTGCGCTGCTCACCGGCGTGTTCGCCGCGCCGGAGCTGGGCGGCACCGGCGTCTATGACTACGTTGCCAACGCCGTTGCGCCCTACGACATGAGCGCGCAGCTGATCGCCCAGGCTTGGGGCGTGGGCACCGCGGTGGTGTGGTCGGGCGTGGTCTCGTATCTCGGCTTCAAGCTGATCGACATGACCATCGGCCTGCGCGTGAGCGAAGAGGACGAGCGGGAGGGCCTGGATCACGCGGCCCACGGCGAATCGGCCTACCACCTCTGAGCGGAGGGCGCCCGTAACGACATCGGGACGCCCGTGGGCGTCCCGATTCGTCAGCGCGGCGGGTGGCGGTCAGTCTTCGCCGCCGGCCGGATACATCAGGATCGACAGGAACTTGATCGGCACCTGGTTGAGCTTCTCCGGCCCGTGGGGCACGTCGCCCCGGAAGGTGAGGGCGTCGCCCGGTTTGAGCACGTAGGTGTTCTGGCCGTGGCGGTACTCGATCTCGCCTTCGAGCATGTAGATGAACTCGGTGCCCGGGTGCTCGAAGATCGGGAAGGTCTCGGAGGCGTGGTCGATGGTGATCAGGAAGGGCTCGAAGACCTTGGTCGGCCCCTGGTCGTAGGCCAGCAGGTGGTAGGTGTGGCCTCTCTTGGTGCCCCGGCGGACCACCTCCATCCCTTCGCCGTCCTTCACCAGCTGGGCGCTGCCGTCGCGCACGTCGTAGCCGCGGAACAGCGCGGAGATCGACACCCCGAGGGCGCCGGCGAGCCGTGACAGGGTGTCGAGGCTGGTGGCGGTCTGGGCGTTCTCGATCTTGGAGAGCATGCCGCGGCTGATGCCGGCCAGGGTGGCCACGTCGGCGATGGTCAGCCCGTGCTTCTGGCGCAGGTCGCGGATGGTGTTGCCCAGGTAGCGCTCGAGGCTGGTCGTGTCTTGGTTTTCGGTCATGGAATTTCCCCTCAACAGGCTGGGGCGATTATTGCACACGCCATATGTTTCCTGCTGAGAAAAATAGTTGACACGCAGTTATCGAAGATGCACCATGTTCAAAAATAATTCGTTGTATGAACTTTCCAGCGGAGCAGCGAACATGTCGTCGAATCGTCGTTACACCCTCTCCCTCTCGTGCCCGGATCGGGTCGGCATCGTCGCCGCGGTGAGCGGATTCCTGGCCCAACACAAGGGCTGGATCACCGAGGCCAGCAACCACGCGGATGCCGAAGCCGGCCGTTTCTTCATGCGTCAGGAAATCCTGGCCGACACGCTGCCGTTCGGTCTGGGCGAGTTTCAGGCGAAGTTCGCCCCCATCGCCGCCGAGTTCGGCATGGACTGGTCGATCAGCGACAGCGCCCGCAAGAAGCGCGTGGTGATCCTGGTCTCCAAGCAGGAGCACTGCCTGTACGACCTCTTTGCCCGCTGGCAGTCCGGCGACCTGGACATCGACATCCCCTGCGTGATCTCCAACCACGAGACCTTCCGGGGTTTTGTGGAATGGCACGGCATTCCCTTCCACCACGTGCCGGTGACCCCGGACAACAAGCCCGCCGCCTACGCCAAGGTCGAGCAGCTCTTCAACGAGGCCGAGGGCGACGTGATGGTCCTCGCCCGCTACATGCAGATCCTGTCGCCCGAGCTGTGCGCCAACTACCCCGGCCGGATCATCAACATCCACCACAGCTTTTTGCCCAGCTTCGTGGGCGCCAAGCCCTACCACCAGGCCTACACCCGGGGCGTGAAGCTGATCGGCGCCACCTGCCACTACGTGACCAGCGAGCTCGACCAGGGCCCGATCATCGAACAGGACGTGATCCGCGTGGATCACTCCGACGCCCCGGACGACCTCGTGCGCTACGGCAAGGACATCGAGAAGGCCGTGCTGGCCCGCGGCCTGCGCTACCACCTGGAAGACCGGGTGCTGGTGCATGGCAACAAGACGGTGGTGTTCCGCTAAGCCGCCCAACCCCAAACAGAGACTGAGGAATCCACCATGCCCTGGCGTCTCCTGCGCTTTGCGCTCAACAAGAAACATCCCGAACCGCGGATGTTCACCCCCCACGCCGAGCTCAAGTCGAGCTACGACGTGGTGATCATCGGCGGCGGCGGGCACGGTCTGGCGGCGGCCTACTACCTGGCCCGCGAGCACGGCATCACCAACGTCTGCGTGCTCGAGAAGGGCTACATCGGCGGCGGCAACACCGGCCGCAACACCACGATCATCCGCTCCAACTACCTCACCCCCGAGGGCGTGCAGTTCTATGACGAGTCGGTCCGCCTGTGGCAGGACCTGTCCCAGGACTTCGACCTCAACCTGTTCTACGCCAACCGCGGCCACTTCACCCTGGCCCACACCGACGCCGCCCTGCGCACCATGCGCTGGCGCGCCGAGGTGAACAAGCACTACGGCGTGGCCTCGGAAGTGGTCGGCCCGGAGGTGGTGAAGGAAGCCGCGCCGATGATCGACATCACCTGCGGCGGCCACGCCCCGATCCTCGGCGCCCTGTACCACGCGCCCGGCTCGGTGGCCCGCCACGACGCGGTGGCCTGGGGCTACGGCCGCGGCGCCGACCAGCGTGGCGTCGAAATCCACCAGCAGACCGAAGTGCTCGGCATCGACGTGCAAGGCGGCAAGGTCAAGGGCGTGCAGACCTCCCGCGGCTACATCGCCACGGGCAAGGTGCTGTGCGCGGTGGCCGGCTCCACCCCGCGCATCCTCAAGATGGTGGACATCAAGTCGCCGATCTACATCCACCCGCTGCAGGCCATGGTCAGCGAGCCGGTCAAGCCCTGGCTCGACCCGATCCTCGTCTCCGGCAGCCTGCATGTGTACATCAGCCAGTCGGCCCGCGGCGAGCTGGTGATGGGCGCCTCCCTCGACCCCTACGAGCTCCACGGCACCCGCTCCACGCTGGACTTCGTGGAAGGCCTTACCACCCACATGCTCGAGATGTTCCCCTTCCTCTCCAACGTGAAGGTGATGCGCCAGTGGGCCGGCATGGCCGACATGACGCCGGACTTCGCCCCGGTGATGGGCAAGACGCCGGTCGAAGGCTTCTACCTGGATTCCGGCTGGGGCACCTGGGGCTTCAAGGCCACGCCGGTGTGCGGCAAGACCATGGCCCACACGGTGGCCACCGACACCACCCATCCGCTCATCACCGGCTTCTCCCTCGACCGCTTCCGCAACTACGCCCTCACCGGCGAAAAGGGCGCGGCGAGCGTGGGCCACTAAGCGAGGTTCCGACCATGAAGATCATGACTTGTCCCCTCAACGGTCCGCGCCCCGTCTCCGAGTTCTTCTACTGGGGCGAAGTCCGGCCGATGCCCGACCCCACCGCCTGCGACGACGCCACCTGGGCCGACTACGTCTTCAACCGCAACGGCGCCCCCGGCGTGAAGCGCGAGTGGTGGTGCCACACCCCCAGCAACACCTGGTTCATCGCCGAACGCGACACCGAGAAGGACGTCGTCGTGCGCACCTACTTTTACGAGGGAGAAGCCTGATGCGACTGCCTGCCATCAGCGGCGAATGGATCGACCGCTCCCGTTCCGTCGAATTCAGCTTCGAGGGCCGCAGCTACAAGGGCTACGAGGGTGACACCGTCACCACCGCCCTGTGGGGCGCCGATGTCCGCGTGCTGGGCCGCAGCTTCAAGTACCACCGGCCCCGCGGCGTGCTGTCCCTCGCCAACCACGACACCAACGCCATCCACCAGTGGGGCGACATGCCCAACCTGCGCGCTGACGTCACGCCGCTGGTCGCCGGCATGAACCTCACCGCGGTCAACACCTTCGGCTCGCTGGAGAACGACAAGGGCCGCATCCTCGGCAAGCTGTCGCGCTTCCTGCCGGTGGGCTTCTATTACAAGGCTTTCCACAACAAGCGCCTGTTCCCCATGTGGGAGCGCATGTTCCGGATGATGACCGGCCTCGGCCGCGTCGATTTCGCCACCCCCCACAAGCGCACGCCCAAGGCCTACGACTTCTGCGACGTGCTGGTGATCGGTGGCGGCGCATCCGGCCTCTCCGCCGCGCTGGCCGCCGCCGCCCAGGGCGCCGACGTGGTGGTGGTGGACGAGAACGCCCGCATCGGCGGTGCCGCCGGCTACCAGCTCGGCAACGACGCCACCCGCCGCCGCACCCACGCCGAGCTCCTCGCCTGCGTGGCCGCCGAGCCGCGCATCCGCGTCGTCACCGCCACCTACGCCGCCGGCTACTACAAGGACCACTGGATTCCGCTGGTCAGCGCGGAGCGCATGGTCAAGATGCGCGCCGGCAGCGTGGTGGTCGCCAGCGGCGCCTACGAGCAGCCCGCCGTCTTCCACAACGGCGGCCTGCCCGGCGTGGTGCTGGCCAGTGCCGCAC
>NZ_BSPX01000044.1:0-268 GCF_030161255.1 Zoogloea oryzae | reverse complement strand
ATCTACCGCTATGGCGTCAAGCCGATGCAGCGCGCGGTGGTGCTCGCCGCCAACGCGGATGGCTATCGCGCCGCCCTCGACCTGCTCGCCAACGACGTGGCCGTGGCCGCGGTGGTGGATCTGCGCCCGGCGATCGGCAGCGCCGAGCCCCTGGCCCGCCTGCTCGTCCAGGCCGGCGTCGAGGTGCTCACCGGCAGTTGCATCGTCGAAGGCGTGGCCGACGCCGCCGGGCTGTGCGCCGGTGCCCGCGTCGCCAGCCTCGGCGCCG
>NZ_BSPX01000043.1:0-37498 GCF_030161255.1 Zoogloea oryzae | reverse complement strand
TCGCATCGAACGCCCGGCGTTTCTGTTTCATCAAGTTCTCCTCTACGGGTGGATGATCCACCTATCGAGGTGTCCGAGGAAATTAGACCACTACACCTGACATTCCAGGAACAGGGATGTAATGGCTGCGTCACCCCATTGTCAGCCGCCGGATCGCACACTGATCCTGTGGACTCACAAGGAGGTGACACCATGAAACGCAGTCTAGGTACGACACTCGCCGGTGCGGCGCTGATCCTTGCGTTAGGCGCCTGCTCATCGACTTCCCCCGTTGCAGAGATGCCCGAGTTCATCTCCAGCGCGTCGACGGCAGCGGACCATCAGCGCATTGCGGACTACTTCGCGAAAAAAGCGGCTGGTTATGAGGCCGAAGCCAAGCAACACGAAAAAATGGTTACCGCGTACTCGGGGCGTCCGAAAGGCGATGTCGGGATGTGGGCATCGCACTGTGGCGCTTTGAAAGCGAAGCTCAAGGAAGCTGCCCAGGAGGCCCGGGCACTGGAAAAGGGGCATCGCGACCTGGCGGAGAGCCTTGGTAAATAAGTCATTGGCGAGCCGACGCGAATCTCGGCCGGTTCGGCTCAAACAGGGGGACATCATGCAAGAAGCGAACGAAGACCTGAGAGCGCGTCTTCAAGCCAATCTCGACGTAGCGGCCGGACTATGCCGCCTGGGCTTTACCTACGGCGAGCAGGTGACGACATTGACCACCGAGACGATGCACAAGTGGGTGCATCAGGCTGACCAAGACCCCAAAGTGCTGTTGCAGGGAGACGTTGCGGGTTTCACCGCGGCAAGCGGCCGGATTGCGGTGGACCACTGGTCGGCACTGCTTTCGTGCACGCTGGAATTTCAGAAGGCGTTCCTGGCGGCGCTCCCGAAGCGCTAGCTGTGCGTAGCGGCCAAGAGAAACCTGACAGGAATGTAATCACCGGGTCATGTCCCTGACGGTTCCAGAAGCACAAACTGGCCTTGTCGGACCCGCCCACCGGCATCTCGAACTGTCTGAATACCTTTTTTGGAGAAGCTGTAATGAAACTCAATTCTTTTCTCTCGACCGCGCTGATTGCCACCGTTGCGGCGCTGTCTTTTGGCGCTCAGGCAGCGGATGCCGACAAGGCACCTGCCGAGCAAACCGAGAAGACCACGCCGAAGAAGGTGAAGCCCCATTCCCACATGACGGAAAAGACCGGTATCCCGGCGGCGGCCCCTGAGGCTACGGGGGAAAAGGCGGCACCGGCCAAGGATGCAAAGCGTCACAACCACCAGCGGGACATGAAGTAAACGCAGTCATTCAGAGGCCCCGTGTAGGGGCCTCGGTGTTTTGAACATGAAAACCCCAACCCACGATGAACACGGGAGCCGTTGTTCTTGCCGCATCCTGGCTGAGACCGTCGGCTGCAAGCCCGAGGCCATCGCCTTTTCCTTTTGCCAGGCGGTGCTGATGAAGCGCTGGGTCGTGGAGTGCAACCACGGCTGTATGGACAAGGCACCCGCGTCAAAGCTCAGTAGCAAATGGCACGAGACCGGACCGATCGATCCGGTGAAGGCCATCCTGATCATGAACGAACAGGAGTAAGTTGCCATGCCACCCGTCACCGGAATTGGAAGTCCTGGGCCGGTTCAGCCGAGCTCGGATGCTGGACACAGTGCTCACACCAGTTCGGGGAGTGGCACTACTTCTTTTGCCGCCGCTCTTTCACAGGTCATGGGCAGAACGCCCGGCACGGTCTTGTCTGGGACGCCCAGTCCGGCATCCAGTGCCGATGGAGCACAGAATTCGGCACACCGCGATGCATGGCCCTCGCTGGGAGATGGCTTTCAACGCCGTCACATCCCGCTGGTGGGGTCGGGGCACCCAAGTCATGATTTTCAGCAACTCGCCTTGGGGTTGAGGGCTTATCGACAGCAAATCATCGCGTCAAATATTGCCAACGCCGATACCCCCGGCTACAAGGCCGTTGACATCGATTTCCAAGAAGCACTACGTAACGCCCAGGCGGCGGCGAATGTGCCTCCTGTATCCCTGACCACGACCTCGGGGGGGCACTTGTCAGGACAAAGCACCGGCACCCAGCCTCCCATCCCACTGAAATACCATGTCCCCAGCCAAGGCAGTATCGATGGGAACACGGTCGAAATGGATGTCGAGCGGGCCAAGTTCGCGGAGAACACGGTGATGCACCAGTTTGCAATGGACCGGGTGAGTGGGCACTTCAAACACGAAATCGAAATGCTCCAGAGCCTGAAGTGAAAAGCTGACATGAGCCGCCCGTTGCCAGAAACCCCTGGCCAGTTGCACGGGATGCTGACCATCAGGCTTGGGTTGGCTGCGACCGTGGTTGCGCTGATTGCCGGTGGTGTTGCTTATTTCGTTGAAACCTACCGGGCGGAACAGGCTGCACTGGAGCAGGCCACCCGCAGCGCCCGCCATTTCGCCACGCCTGCGATGCAGATGATTGTTAGCGCCGGCCGGCCTGACGGCCATGACGAACTGGAGCGCTTGCTGGACAAAAGTCGTTTTGTCGGGCTGCAGGTCTTTGATGGTGATGGCGATCAGGTTTACGAGAACTGGGGGAGTAGCGCCGTTTCGCTGATAGACGTGCTCCGTGCCCAAGCCTTGAAGCGTCCCGAGCGACATCAGATCCACCGTACCTGGATCGAAGTGGGTTCCGAGCATCTGATCCACGTCGTTGTCCCGATCTCCGGTAGCGATGGCCGTCTTGTTGGGTATGTGAGGACCGTCAGCCGGCTCGATGCGGAAACTGTCCAAGCTCAGCGGGATCAGGTTCGCACGGGGGCGCTTACCGCTGTCGGCGCCGTGGTGGCGACAGCGTTTGTCCTGTATCCCCTGATGCTGGCCATGCTGCGACGCTCAACGGACTTGTCTCGTTCCTTGCTGGACTCGAACCTGTCGCTGATCCGCTCCCTGGGGAACGCCGTGGCCAAGAAGGATTCCGGTACCGATGCCCACAACTATCGGGTCACGCTCTACGCGATCGGTTTGGCTGAAGCACTGGGGGTATCGGCGGAGGACATCTCGCATCTGGTTGCCGGTGCCTTTCTGCACGACGTGGGCAAGATCGGGATTCCCGACAGTATCCTCCTGAAGGGGGGCTCTCTGACGCCCGCCGAACTCCAGGTCATGCAGACGCATCCGGTCCTCGGTACTGAGATCGTCACCGGAAACCCCTGGTTGCAGGAGGCTGCCGTGATCATCCGGCACCACCACGAACGTCTGGACGGAAAAGGTTACCCCGATGGTTTGCGCGGTGAGGAAATTCCCCTGATCGCCCGGATCTTCGCCGTCGTGGACGTGTTCGATGCGCTCACTTCCGAGCGCTCCTACAAGTCGCCGATGGGGCTCGACGAGGCCATGCAGATCATCCTGCACGAATCCGGAAGTCACTTTGATCCGCGCATCGCGACCGCTTTCATGGATATCGCCCCTGCGTTGTACGTCACGATCACGCAGGCAGAGACGAACGAATTACGACAACGTCTGCATGAGGCGCTGTTGCGCTACTTCAAGCTGGGCGTCTTGCCGCCGGTTGTGTAGTTCACGCCAGGCGCAGGACGTGTTCGGTTGGTGCGAGTCCCGTCGAGCCTTCGGTTGGTGATACCCTGATCGATTACCTGTTTTGCCTTCCATCTTCATGCCTGAAACCACCCGTCTCTTGATTGATCGCTGGAAGCAAGACCCGAATGGAACGTACCAGTCCTGGTTCTTGTGGCCCGAACGACTGAAGAACTTCCGCTCGATCCGACGTGGAATCGGCCAGGTCATCAAGGAGATCGACGAAGGCTCGTTCGGCAACGTCTATCGAGGATCATCCCTCCAAACGGTCGTGGCCTCGATTGCCGAGCAGCGTCAGATCTTCAAGGGGGCCGATCATGCGTTCCTGTGGAAGCCCAAACTGCGGATTCCGGACATCTACGAAGACCGGGACAATCAACGCGCCTTTGGACGGCTGCTGCATGCGTGCCACTGCTGCACCAAGGAGGCCGACGTGCTCCAGGCGATCCGCACGCTCGAAGCCAAGAGCATCAAAGGCCTCGGCCCCGCCGCGGCCAACCTGCTTTACTTCATTCACCCGACGATCGTCGTCCCGTTCAATACCGCCATCGTCAAAGGCTACAACGCGTTGACCGGCGCTGCCGTCAAGCTTGGGCGTTGGGATCATTACCTTGCGATGCGGCAGGGACTCATCGAGTTCAATCAGCGCCACCGGGATCTTCTGTCCAATGATCTGGGCGCGGTTGCCGGGCTCATGTTCGATCTGGGCATGGAGCGCTATCCCTTGCCGCCCGCCGAGGGAGATGCCAAGGCAACCGATGCCTGGGCCAAGGATCTGGCCGCAGTCCGGGAGGAAACCGCCGCCTTTGCCAAGCAACTCGACAAGAATCGGGTTTCCGACGAGGGGCATACCGAAGTGCAAGGGTGGCTGAGAGACCTGGGGCTGGCCCTGGGGTTCTCGGTGTGGATTGCCAGCAACGACCAGAGTCGGCCCTATAACGGAGGGCGCCTCGCCGATGGGTGCCTCACGGTCTTGCCCCTGGCCTTGCAAAATGAAGGAGCTGACGCGGTGCGGCTCATCGATGTGATCTGGCTGGAACGAGAATCCGGCACAGTGGTGGCGGCATTCGAGGTCGAACATACGACCTCGATCTACTCCGGCATCGTTCGGCTGCTGGATCTGGCTTTGTCCGGTGGCGCGGCCCAGCGCCATCATCTATTCCTCGTCGCTCCGGATGAACGAGAGGCCGATGTCCGGCAGCAGGTGCTGAGGCCGGCCTTCTCACAGGTTAGGGAGCTCAACATCCGCTACCTACCGTACGGAGAGCTACGCCAACACCGGGAAGCCATCGCCCGGTTCGGAGTTGGCATCAAGCCTGTGGAAGCCATCGCCAGAATGTTCTGATGTGCATTTTGAGACTAGTCGCCATCGACAATGAATCTCGTGAGCCCCCAAGCTGCCTCAGGGTGCATTGAGGGCTCTCATGCCATTCAGGCGGCAACGGAAGAACTAGCTCCCATCGCCATGTCGTAGTAGCGAGTCAAGCCGCATGACCTCATCGCCATGCATGATGACCTTCCGGCCATCCTTGGTTTCCATGACGGTTTCTTGCTTCATGCGAGTCGCACGGCCGTACTTGTCTTCCATGGCCATTTTCCCGTCCTTGAAGATATAAACCGTCGAGCCATCTTTCAGCTCGATGACCTCTTTCGCTGCCGCCCGCGCCTCATCAGAAGCGAATGCACCCGTTGTACCTATGACGCTCAGCGCGGCCACGACCAACATTTTCTTTAGCATTTCTCTCTCCTTTGGTTGTGTGCAGGTGATCCTGCACTTCTATGATGGACGTTGGCTCCTTACGGGAGCCAAACCGTCCGATGACAGTTTTGTCAGCGGCTTGTTATGTTGTCGGGCCGCTTTGTTGCTGGATGAAACGCGGCTGTTGGCAGTCCCGACTGAGTGTCAGGGCTTGAGTAACAGGCGCGAATGTGGTCGCGTCGGATCTACAAGTGAGTCTCGTCGGGGCTACTTGCCCTTGGTCGCTTCGTAGAGGCCGTGTCCGCCCACACCTTCTTCGTGGTTGTCCTTACCCCGATCCAAGGTCTTTTCGGCTTCGCGCTTTTTGGCCTGGCTTTCCTTTGTTGCCGGCGGCATCTTCTTGGCTTCATGGAGGGCATGACCGCCAACCCCCTCCATGTGGTTGTCCTTCTCCCGATCCCAGTTCTTCTGCAGATCGCGTTCCTTCTTTACGTCGGCAGCGGTGGGCTTGCCTTGCTTTTGCAGTTCGTTGAGGGTGTGTCCGCCAACGCCTTCAACGTGATTGTCCTTGTCGTTAAGGTCAGCATGGGCAGCGCCGGCAGCGAGCAGCAGCGCAGCAAATACGGTGGAAATGAGTTTCATGATTTTCTCCTTTGGTTCGGTCATGAGTGAGCCTGCAGTTGAAGCATGCGCTACCGACCCTTACGAGACCCGAACATGGGGGTGACAATTGCGTCACCTTCGTGTCAGGAACAGGAGCTTCATCCAGATTCCCTGAGGGGGATCGCTCCACCGTTGTCCCAATTGCAAAGTGAAAAAATGCGCTCCGGCACCGTTGACCTTCCCATGATGGCAAGGTCTAGCCTGCTCCTGTCACCTCAACAGGAGTTGCATCATGGGTTCGTCCATCACCACATTGTCAGGTCAGGCGCTGTCGATCGGCATTGAGGGCATGACCTGCAGCAGTTGCGCTGCCCGCGTAGAAAAGCTGCTGGGTCGCTTGCCCGGCATTTCCAGGGCCACCGTCAGTTTCTCTACCGAATCGGCGTTGCTGGAGTCCGACTCGGTCGTTGATCTGGCGACCGTGCGCCAGGCGATTGAGAAGGCGGGTTTCCATGTCCCTGAGGAAAACCGGGTTTTGGCGATCACGGGGATGACGTGCAGCAGTTGCGCCGCGCGAGTGGAGAAGGTTCTGGCCGGGGTTCCCGGTGTCGTGAGTGCCGTCGTCAACCTCGCCACTGAACAAGCGCATGTCACGCTGACTCGTGGCGTGCCTACCTCGGCCCTGATCGAGGCCGTCCGGAAAGCGGGTTACGATGCCGCATTGCAGACGGAGGGCTCCCCAGCTACCGCAGCATCAGTCCGCCAGGGTGCCGAATGGTGGCCTGTTGCAGTTGCGGCGACCCTCTCCCTTCCGCTCGTGATTCCGATGCTGACTGATCTCTTCGGCGCACATTGGATGCTGCCCGGCTGGGTGCAGTTGTTGTTGGCAACCCCTGTTCAGTTCTGGCTGGGGCTGCGTTTCTACCGTGCAGGCTGGAAGGCACTGCGTGCCGGTAGCGGGAACATGGATCTCTTGGTGGCCCTTGGAACGACTGCGGCCTACGGACTCAGCGTATATCTCCTGGCAAAGCCGACAGGCGGTGAGATGCCTCACCTGTATTTTGAAGCCTCCGCGGTTGTCATCACGCTGGTCCTGCTGGGCAAGTGGCTTGAGGCCAGGGCCAAGCGGCAAACTACCGAAGCAATCCGTGCGCTTCAGGCGCTGCGGCCTGCCGTCGCCCGCATTCGTACTGGCGACGGTGACCGGGAGATCGCCATCGATGCGGTCCGCGTGGGCGATGTGGTTGTTGTGAAACCCGGTGAGCGGGTAGCAGTGGATGGCCAGATTGTGGAGGGGTGCAGCCACTTGGACGAGTCCATGTTGACCGGTGAAAGCCTGCCGGTTCCGAAGCAGCCTGGCGATCGTGTCAGTGGCGGTGCGATCAATGCTGACGGCTTGCTGCTGGTGCAGACAACGGCCATCGGTACGGAAACCACTTTGGCCCGGATCATCCGGTTGGTTGAGAGTGCCCAGTCGGCCAAGGCACCCATTCAGCGCCTGGTGGACCGGGTGAGTGCGGTGTTTGTCCCGGTGGTCATGCTCATCGCGCTGCTGACCTTTGGCGGATGGTGGGCTTACGGCGGTGATGTCGAGACGGCGATTATCAACGCCGTCGCCGTGCTCGTGATTGCCTGTCCGTGTGCATTGGGTCTTGCCACGCCTACTGCGCTCATGGCGGGTACGGGTGTGGCCGCGCGACACGGCATTCTGGTGAAGGATGCGGAAGCGCTGGAAGTGGCGCACAAAGTGACGGCCATCGTCTTCGACAAGACCGGCACCCTAACTGAAGGCAAGCCTCAGGTCGTGGCCCTCGAATCCGGTGGCGGTGATGCCCAGTGTCTACTCAGCCTTGCTGCCAGTCTTCAGTTGAGTAGCGAGCATCCCCTGGCCCGAGCCGTGGGCAAGGCTGCCCAGGACGCCGGACTGAGTCCGACGAGCGCCCGGTTCGTTCAGGCCTTACCCGGACGCGGTCTTGCTGGCGAAATTGATGGAACACACTACGTTCTTGGCAATGCCCGATTGATGCAGGAGCGCGGCTTCATGATGGACCATCTCGCCGACACCGCGAAGCACCTCGAAGCCGAAGGGCGGACTGTATCCTGGTTGGCGTCGGAAGGCGCCCAGGCGGTGCTGGGCTTGATCGCCTTCGGCGACCGACTGAAGCCAGGGGCGTTGGCAAATATCGATTGCCTCAAGCAGATGGGCATCAGAACCGCGTTGATCACCGGCGACAGTCGTGGGGCTGCGCATGGTGTGGCAACCGAGCTTGGAATCGATCAGTGTCTGGCCGAAGTGCTGCCGGCGGACAAGGCGGCGGAGATCGAAACCTTGAAACGGGAAGGCTACGTCGTTGCCATGGTCGGCGATGGCATCAATGATGCCCCGGCATTGGCTGCCGCCGACATTGGCATCGCCATGGGAACCGGAACGGACGTGGCCATGCACGCGGCCGGGGTGACCTTGATGCGTGGCGATCTGGCGCTGGTGGCTTCAACCATCGACATCTCCCGTCGCACCTACGCCAAAATGCGGCAGAACCTGTTCTGGGCTTGTGTTTACAACGTCGTGGGCATTCCCCTGGCGGCCGCTGGACTCCTGAACCCGGTCATTGCAGGTGCTGCCATGGCATTCTCTAGCGTCAGCGTGGTGTCGAACGCGTTGCTTCTTCGGCGTTGGCGCCCCGTCAAATTGGATAAGAGGAAGGCGACATGAACATCGGAGCAGTTGCCAAGGCCAGCGGTGTCTCGGCCAAGATGATCCGCCACTACGAGCAGATCGGCTTGATTGGCCACAGCCCCCGGACCGAAGCGGGCTACCGGCAGTATCAGGAGCGGGATCTGCACACGCTGAAGTTCATCCGCAGTGCCCGTGATCTCGGGTTCTCCCTGGAGCAGATTCGCCAGCTCCTGTCGCTCTGGTATGACGGGGAGCGCTCCAGTGCGGAGGTGAAGCAACTCGCGGAAAGTCACTTGAGCGATCTGGATGAGCGAATTCAGGCGCTCATCACCATGCGCGACGCACTGGTACGTCTGTCGGAGAGTTGTTGCGGTGACGATCGTCCTGATTGTCCGATTCTTGAGGGGCTTGCCGGGCACGTGCCCGCATCATCGAGCCCACCCCAGCTCTCGAAGCAGAAAGCCCAGGGCGTTTAGGGCGAACTGGGCATCCTCCTCCGTGGGAGGCCGGGTGTTGTAGCGTTTTTGCTCGTTGGGTTTTCCGCGAGAGTGAAAGCGCTGCAGCAGACGGATGGCCGAACCTGCTGCTGACGGGGGCTGGGTATTGCCGTTGCCTTGCTGTTTTTCGAACGCTTTCAGCAAGTCGCCCAAGTCGAGGTGGTGGACGTTGTTTGGGGCATCTCCGGATGCTTCGAGCCAGTACGCCAGGACCGTGGTTGTCGCGGCACGACAAAGATCGATCAAGGAGACCGGACTGGAGCGAAATGCCGCATCGGCCACCTTGTCCAGAATTGTCGTTACCTCTGGGCTTGCTTGTTTGGGGATATGGTCGTCGATCAACTCGGGCAGACAACCAAAGGTAGAACGGGCGTGCAGCGTGATCAGCTCTTCGCCTGATGCGATGGTCTCCACGGAGACAATCCGCCAGACAGTGGGGGCTGACTGGGTTCCCAGGACCAACTGGGCGCGCACAGGGCGAGGGAACGCCAAGCCGAAAATCCGTGCAGGGTGGTACGTATAGAGCATTCGATGCAGCCTGCCGTCCATCGACATGTTGTTGCGATCTGGAGGCTCTGCCGGATGCGGAGGAAAGAACCACATCTGGTTCAGGGCTCCGTCCCGCCACTCATACAGGCGACCTCGACGCACCCGAGTGACGGGGTCGAACGAATCCTCCCGAAAGACCAGTCGCGCATTGTCCAGCCGAGTTGAAGCGGGGAGCTTGCCCCAGTCGCTGTCGCAGGTGATCAACGTGGCAATCGAGATTATTGGAGTCGGCCAGACCCCGTGCCCATAGTTGCTCACCCCCTCGAAGACTAACCATGTGTTGTTGTCGATACCGATCATGCATGCGTCCTCCATGTTGAGTGCGGCGCGATGCTAATGGATTCCGGAGCGCTAGTGAGTGCTCCGGAATCGTTTCAAGATCCAAGAGAGGCACGAAGGCTACTGCGGAACGGATGGCGGAGCGTGAAGTGCCAGATACGCAGGCAAGTCGGATAGTGACCGTAGAAAGCGGGGATCGGGGCTTGCCAGGTTCCGAGCAAGGTGGATTGCGTGCATCCCAACCCGCCTTGGCCCCAGGCAGTCTGCCTCGTAGGTATCCCCGACCATCAGCACCTCGCCCGGACTGAGCGCCAGTGACTGCCAAACTGTGCTGTAGATCCGGTGGTCCGGCTTCACAACACCTACCTCGAAACTCCATACATACGCATCGAACTCAAAGGGTAGAAGGGACAACACAGGGGGTGCGTATGGTTTGGCCAGATTGCTACACAATCCGAGTTGCAACCCTTGTCTTTGCAAAGCACGGAGGACCGGAACGACCTCCGGATAAAGTCGAATACTGCTGATCTCAATCGCGAGCTCGTCGGCAAGCTCATCGCACAGGGCTGGCGAGAGAGCCAATCCAAGCCACGTCGCGATGGCCCAGATGTCACCGTTTATGCTCATGATCCGCGCGGCATCGTCGGGCCGCGAAATCCGTCCGGCCTGCGCTGCGAGGCGCAAAAGCCGTGCGTATGGACGGCGCCGATCTCCAATCTCAGCCAGCGTACCAAACACGTCGAACACGATCGCCTTGATCATATGGTGGGAGGGTGATCCAGAAAGTGACTTCCGTCCGCCAAGAACAAGTTGCGCCAGATCTTTGGTGTTGAACGGACCATCCAGATCTGCACCTCATTCAGATCCAGGCTCTGGGCGATCACTGGAGTGAAGTGAACTCCTTCCAGAATTCATACTCGGAGATGTCCCATGTGCCGTAAGCGCTGCAGTACTGCTTACCATCAGCGACCTCATACACGTGCGCCAACGGGTCGGACGGCTTTTTCCAGATTCGGATCAATGGCTCCATCTTCCAGTGAGCCGAACCGTTCAAAAACGGCGGGCTAACGAGTTGGATGCCAACGATTGAAACACCTTTGCTCTCCCGATCAAAAAAAGCTACCAACTCGTTCGCAGGATTGGAAATCATCACTGTTTCGGAAAAACGCCCTTCCTGTGTAAAAACAGCATAACTCACGTAAAACCATTCATTGGGCGTAGTGATACCCACCGCCCGCCAAGCATCTTTTCCAGTGCCAAGAAGGCCCGACATGAAAGGATGATGAGCTGACACGTCAGTAATAAACATTGCGATTCGAGACTTTCAGTAGCGGCGCGTGACCAATTAATCGAATGATCGCGTTGGCCGGGTGAGGACGTTTTCCGTGAACTCAGTAGGAACTGAATATGTCGGGAGGGGCAATATTGTGACGTAAACGCGGCTGACTTAAAAGCATCATTCCGAGACACTGATTCAATGCCAGTCAGCGAATCATCGTCTAGTTCACGCGCGCCAACGGCGCGTGAGCTCCTTGCGATGAACATAGTTCGCCTCCGCAAGGAACGGGGATGGTCTCAGGAAGATCTCGCGTTGGAATCTGGCTTGCATCGCACCTTCGTGGCGCACGTTGAACGCCAAGTACGAAATATCTCGATCGACAACATTGAACGTCTTGCAAACGCTTTGCAGATAGATGTCCACGTCTTGCTGTTGCCATAGGGTCGGTTCCCGGTGCTCGGCAAGGGGTGGAGTGGTGTTGAACTCAACGATCACATCCCTTGGGCCACCACAGAGACGCCCGTCACCTGGCACTTGCGGGTGAGGGACTACCGCTGAAGCAGGATTGTGCAGCCGAAAGAATTGTGCTGTACGGGGAAGTCCGCTCCGGGCTTTGCCCTCCACGGACTTCCCCAAATACGATAAAAGAAAACGCTCCCAAGCCCGTTAGGGTGAGCGTGGCGGCATGCATTGTTATCGGTGGAGGGTTTGCGGCTGGAACACGTGGAGGGTTTCAGATCGTTATGAGTGGACGGTTTCCTCGGAATACGCACTATTGGCACGGCGGGCTTTGTTTCGTGGACATGCAAGGTGAGGATTTAGGGCGACAGAACTGCATCGTTGCGCAGGCCAATGGAAGCCCATTGTGGTTCATTACCGATAACGAAGATCGAACAACAGAGAAACTGAAGTCGCTCGGCTACCAAGTCACCGATAGGACGGTACTGACTTACCGGGTAAAAACTGGTGCTCAACCCCGTCCTCTGACCGGCCATTGGCCTCCTGAAACAGTGGGAGATATCTTGGCGTGGCAAAGCACCCTTGACCCCCGGTGTCGGCGCAAGATTCACGAGCGTATAAAGGAAGGGGAAAGGAAAAAGGCCAACGGTGTCCTGATAGTTATCGAATCGCCGTTGATGACCTATGGCTTTGTGGTTCTCTATGATCGCCAACGTCCGGTCAAGAAGAGCAAGCTCGCAGATCGCAGGGATTCGATCTATGGGTTGAAGGTGATGCCCATTTCGGTGGTCAGAATTGACGATCGGTACCTTGCCCAGCGGAACATGCCGAAATCGAAGACGCTTGCAGGGAAGAACATCGCCGTCGTTGGGTGCGGTACGATCGGCGGCTATCTTTCAGACATGCTCGTCAAGGCTGGGGCGGGGACATGCGGCGGAAAACTCACGTTGGTGGATTTCGACTACCTTCTCCCGCAAAACATCGGGCGTCATCGCCTGGGATTCCCGGACCTGCTGTCGAACAAAGCCGAGGCTATGGCGAAGGAACTCAAGCGCTTGGCGCCAGGCGCCGAGATTCGTGCGCTGCCCGTGGATGTCAGGCAGGCCCAACTGGGAGAGCTGGACCTGCTCATAGATGCCACCGGGGAAGAATCCCTCGGGCATTGGCTGTGCGGCCGCTATCCGCCTCCGACTCCCATGCTTTCGGTCTGGATCGAGGGGCCGGGAACGGCTGTCCGTGCGCTCCTGAGGACGAAAGCATCTAATGCGTGCTATCGATGTCTTTGGCATAGCAACAGACGAGGCGAGCTCCGTTCTACCATTGATCCTCTTCCTGCCATTTTGGCGGGGCATGGATGCGAGGGCTTGTACGTGCCGTTCCCCGCTTCGGTGTCGGTGCACGCTGCCAGCCTGGGCGCTGAGATGACCCTTGATTGGGTCAACGGCGTCTATTCCCCCGCGTTGCGAACCAGGTTGATCGACCGCGCCCAGCAGCTTGCCACACCCGATTGCGATCCGCTGCGGGATCGGGAATGCCCCTTATGCTGTTCATGAGTTCATGGGCGGCTGACGACAACAGAACGCTGCTGCATTTCTCGAAGTCCACGCTGGAGACCTTCCGACAGCATGTTCAGGCCAGTGATTCTGACTGCGAAGCCGGCGGGCTTCTACTCGGTTCAGTCCATGGAACGCACATGCTCATCGAGCAAGCAACGGCTCCCACTGCATGGGACAGACGGTTTCGCTACCTGTTCGAGCGGATGCCATTTGGCCACGAAGCCATCGCTATGTCTCGATGGGGGGCGAGTCAGGGCACCGTTCGCTATCTGGGCGAATGGCACACCCATCCTGAAGACTATCCCCATCCTTCTGGCCTAGATAGATCGGAATGGAACCGCTTATCAGAGAAGCGTCGGGACAGGAGGGCTATGCTTGCAGTCATCGTCGGTCGAAAAGCTCTGTATATCGAATTGGTGCCGAGTTCAGGCTGCGGTTCGGTGTTTATCCCCGTGGAATAGGGGTCCATCGAACCAATAGCGTCCCGATACTTGGCCGTCGAATTTGCAGGATGTGCCATGCACCCCTTCACCAAGTGCAGCCATTCGGCTTTGATCCTGGGGGTCTTCTGCATCGCTGGCCTTGGCACACTGTTGGCAATGGCAAAACTTCGAGTGAGTGGACTTCTATCTGGTGCTGTGCTCAATAACTGAACGACAGGTACGAAACGTATTGCTGACCAAATCAGCGCATTGGGCGTATGACTGGTTTGGTCGAAGTTCAGGCTTTTCCACTTCTATACGCCCATGAAAAAAGCTCCCTCGGGAGCTTTTTTCATTATCTCTGTCACCAATATTTCACTATCTTGGCAAGAATTTCACTAACCGTGTCAACCGACAACGTCACACATCCAGATTCCGCGCATACAGCGCGTTTTCTTCGATGAACGCGCGGCGGGGTTCGACGTTGTCGCCCATGAGGGTGGCGAAGATTTCGTCGGCGGCGATGGCGTCGTCGATCTGGACGCGGAGCAGGCGGCGGACGGCCGGGTCCATGGTGGTTTCCCAGAGCTGCTCGGGGTTCATTTCGCCGAGGCCTTTGTAGCGCTGCTTGGAGATGCCGCGTTCGACTTCGGAGAGCATCCAGCTGATGGCGTCGGCGAAGCTGGTGACGACCTGCTGTTTCTCGCCGCGGCGCATGACGGCGCCCGGGCCGATGAGACCGGAGATGGACTCGGTGGCCTGGCGGATGGTGCGGTAGTCGCCGGAGCGCAGGAAGTCGCCGTCGATCTGGCTGACCTTGCGGTTGCCGTGGTGCATGCGAGCCAGATCGAGCGTCCAGGCTTCGGTGGCTTCGTTGTAGTTGGCTTCGATGGTGATGTCGGTGCCGACGGCGGCCTGCAGGCGGGCGGCGGAGTCGCGGGTGGCGGCTTCGTCGTCGACCGACAGGGGCAGGTCGGTGGCGAGCAGGGCGTGGAGGACGTCGGAGTCGATCCAGTCGGCAAGGCGGCGGATCACGCCTTCGGCGAGCAGGTAGGTGCGGGCGAGGCCGGCGAGGGCTTCGTCGCGGATCGGCTCGGCGCCTTCACGCGGGGTGAGGGCGGCGCCTTCAAGGCCGAGCTTGAGCAGGTGGGCGTTGAGCTCGTTGTCGTCCTTGATGTACATCTCGTTCTTGCCGTGCTTGATCTTGTAGAGCGGCGGCTGGGCGATGTAGATGTGGCCGCGCTCGACGAGCTCGCGCATCTGGCGGTAGAAGAAGGTGAGCAGCAGGGTGCGGATGTGCGCGCCATCCACGTCCGCATCGGTCATCAGGATGATGCGGTGGTAGCGGAGCTTTTCGGGCTTGAAGTCGTCGGCGCCGATGCTGGTGCCGAGCGCGGTGATGAGGGTGGTGATCTGCTCGGAGCTGATGAGCTTGTCGAAGCGGGCGCGCTCGACGTTGAGCACCTTGCCGCGCAGCGGGAGGATCGCCTGGAACTTGCGGTCGCGGCCCTGCTTGGCGGAGCCGCCTGCGGAATCACCCTCGACGATGTAGATCTCGCACAGGGCGGGGTCTTTTTCCTGGCAGTCGGCGAGCTTGCCGGGCAGGCCGACGCCGTCGAGCACGCCCTTGCGGCGGGTCATCTCGCGGGCGCGGCGGGCGGCTTCGCGGGCGCGGGAGGCTTCGACGATCTTGCCGCAGATGGTTTTGGCGTCGATGGGGCGCTCGAGGAGGAAGTCGGCGAGCTTTTGCGCGACGACTTCTTCAACCGCCGGGCGGGCTTCGCCGGAGACCAGCTTCATCTTGGTCTGGGAGGCGAACTTGGGGTCGGGCATCTTGACGGAGAGCACGCAGGCGAGGCCTTCGCGCATGTCGTCGCCGGAGATATCCACCTTGGCCTTCTTGGCGATCTCGTTTTCTTCGATGTACTTGTTGATGACGCGGGTCATCGCGGCGCGCAGGCCGGTGAGGTGGGTGCCGCCATCCGCCTGGGGGATGTTGTTGGTGAAGCACAGCACCTGTTCGGCGTAGCTGTCGTTCCATTGCATGGCCACTTCGACGGTGATGGGCACGCCGTTCTGGATGGATTCGCCGCTGGAGTGGAAGACGGTGGGGTGGAGCACCGACTTGGCGCGGTTGATGTAATCCACGAAGCCGGAGACGCCGCCCGCGAAGGCGAAATCCTCTTCCTTGCCGTTGCGCTGGTCCACCAGGCGGATCTTGACGCCGTTGTTGAGGAAGGACAGCTCGCGCAGACGCTTGGCGAGGATTTCGTAGTGGTATTCGACGGTGCCGAAGATCTCTTCGTCGGCGAGGTAGTGCACCTTGGTGCCGCGCTTGCTGGTTTCGCCGAGGACCTTGAGGGGGCTGGTCTCGATGCCGTCGACGACTTCGATGACGCGATCCACGGCGTGGCCGCGGTTGAACTCCATGAAGTGCTTGTGGCCGTCGCGGGACACGGTGAGGCGCAACCACTTGGAGAGCGCATTGACGCACGAGACGCCCACGCCGTGCAGGCCGCCCGAGACCTTGTAGCTGTTCTGGTTGAACTTGCCGCCGGCGTGGAGCACGCACATCACGATTTCGGCGGCGGAGCGCTTGGGTTCGTGCTTGTCGTCCATCTTGACGCCGACCGGGATGCCGCGGCCGTTGTCGGTGACCGAGATGGAGTTGTCGGCGTGGATGGTGATCACGATGTCGTCGCAGTGGCCGGCGAGGGCTTCGTCGATGGCGTTATCCACCACTTCGAAGACCATGTGGTGCAGGCCGGTGCCGTCGGAGGTGTCGCCGATGTACATCCCGGGCCGCTTGCGTACGGCCTCCAGCCCTTCGAGCTGCTGGATGCTGGATTCGTCGTAGTTGTCGGCGGCGGCGGGTTGTTGCGTATCGGACATGGTGTTCTCGGTTCTTCAGGTACAGCTTGGACGGCCCCTTGCGGGGCCTGGCAGACAGACAGCAGGCGGTGGATCAGATCCGCATGGGCATGACTACGTACTTGAAATCGGCGTTGTCGGCGAGGCCAAAGAGGGCGCTGGCGTTGCTGTCGTTGAAGCGGATCTCGATCTCGTTGGCGGCGACGTTGGTGAGCACGTCGAGGAGATAGGTGACGTTGAAGCCGATGTCCAGCGAATCGCCGCTGTAATCGACTTCGAGTTCTTCCTGGGCTTCTTCCTGCTCGGCGTTGGTGGACACCAGCTTGAGGCTGCCTTCGGAGAGCATCAGGCGCACGCCGCGGAACTTCTCGTTGGTGAGGATCGCCGCGCGCTGCAGGGCCTGCAGCAGGGCCAGGCGGCTGGCCTTGACCAGCTTGGGGTGGCCTTGGGGGATGACGCGCTCGTAGTCGGGGAACTTGCCGTCGATGAGCTTGGAGATGAGCTCGATGTTGCCGAAGCGGAAGACGATCTGATTGCCCACCAGGGTGACTTCGAGGGGATCGTCGGAATCGGCGAGCTGGCGGGCCAGTTCGACCACCGTTTTACGGGGCAGGATCACGTCGGTGCGGGCGTAATCGCCCACCAGCGGGGACGCCGCGTAGGCGAGGCGGTGACCATCGGTGGCGACCATCCGCAGCAGGTTGCCGGCGACCACCAGCAAGAGGCCGTTGAGGTAGTAGCGGATGTCCTGCTGGGCCATGGCGTACTGCACCAGCGCGAGCTGCTTCTTGAAGGCTTTTTGCGTGGTGGTGAAGCTGATGCCTTCGCCTTCGGGCGGGGACAGGCGCGGGTAGTCGGCGGCGGGCAGCGTCTGGAGCTGGAAGCGGCTCTTGCCGGCCTTGAGGGTGATGCGCTTGTCGTCGAGGGTGAGGCTGACGTCGGCGGTGTCGGGCAGGGCGCGCAGGATGTCCTGCAGCTTGCGGGCGCCAACGGTGATGGCCACGTCTTCGGTGCCGAGGGCGGCGGTGGTGCTGTTGCGGATCTGGATTTCGATGTCGGTGACCAGCAGGGTCAGCGCGTCACCCTTCTTCTCGATGAGGACGTTCGAGAGGATGGGCAGGGTGTGGCGTTTTTCGACG
Source organism: Zoogloea oryzae (assembly GCF_030161255.1). Classification (NCBI taxonomy): domain Bacteria; kingdom Pseudomonadati; phylum Pseudomonadota; class Betaproteobacteria; order Rhodocyclales; family Zoogloeaceae; genus Zoogloea; species Zoogloea oryzae. The sequence goes on along the minus strand of NZ_BSPX01000043.1, from coordinate 19,891 downwards.
ATGCCGGACACCGATTGCAGCGGGACGAGGAGGGCATCGCGGGGCGCGGTGAAGAGCAGCATGTGGTCAGGTCTCCGTATCGTTGTTCAGGGCCGGGGAGGTTAGGCGGGCCGGCATCTCAATCATGGCGAATTCAGGTTTCAGCCACGCAGCACCTGGGTGAGCACGTGCAGGTCGTGGTTGAGCTGGGTATCGGACAGGCGCAGCTCGGCGATGGTTCGGCAGGCGTGCAGCACCGTGGTGTGGTCGCGGCCGCCGAAGGCTTCGCCGATGGCGGGCAGGCTCATGGGCGTCAGATCCTTGGCGAGGAACATCGCCACCTGGCGCGGACGGGCGATCACGCGGGTGCGCTTCTTCGAGTGCATGTCGGCGACCTTGATCTTGTAGTAGTCGGCGACCGTCTTTTGAATGAACTCGGCGGTGAGCTGGCGGTTGTGGGCGTTGAGGAGATCCTTCAGGGCCTCCTTGGCCACTTCGAGCGTCACCTCGCGGCCGTGGAAGCGGGCGAAGGCAAGCACCTTTTTAAGGGCGCCTTCGAGCTCGCGCACGTTGGAGCGCAGGTTCTTGGCGATCAGGAAGGCCACGTCGTCGTCGAGCTGGATGCGCTCGACCTCGGCCTTCTTTTTAAGGATGGCGACCCGCATCTCGAGCTCGGGCGGCTCGATCTGCACCGTCAGGCCCCAGTCGAAGCGGGAGATCAGGCGATCCTCGAGGCCCTGAACGTCCTTCGGGTAGGTGTCGCTGGTGATGATGATCTGCTTCTTGGCCTCGGTGAGGGCGTTGAAGGCGTGGAAGAACTCTTCCTGCGTCCGGTTCTTGTTATTGAAGAACTGGATGTCGTCGATGATCAGCACGTCCAGCGAGCGGTAATAGCGCTTGAAGACGTCGAAGGATTTTTGCTGGTAGGCGCGCACCACGTCGGCGTAGTAGTCCTCGGCGTGCACGTAGCGGATCACCTTGCGCGGATCGTGCTTGAAGACGTAGTTGCCCAGCGCGTGGATCAAGTGGGTCTTGCCGAGGCCCACGCCGCCATAGATGAACAGCGGGTTGTACGAAACGCCCGGGTTCTGGGCGACCTGCAGCGCCGCGGCACGGGCGAGGTCATTCGCGCGGCCGGTGACGAGAGTGTCGAAGGTGAAATCGGGGTTGAGACGGGACTTGTCGTAATTGGCCGCCTCGATGCTCACCGGCGCTTCGGGCATCACCGGACGGGCGACCGGTGCGGGCGCGGCGGGGGCCGGCATTGCAGCGGGCGCAGCAGCGGTAGCGGCAGGCGCCGCCGAAGCCATCGACGGCGGGGGAGATGCTGCACGGCGCGGACCGCCGGCCGGCGCCAGGCCGACCTCGATCGTCGGGATACCGCCGAAGTATTCTTCGCCCAGCTCCTCGATGCGCCGCAGGTAGCGATCACGCAGCCACTGGCGATGGAAGTTGGACGGGGCGACCAGACGCACACCGGCCAGGTCCTCGCCTTGCAGTTCTTCAACGCGCAGGGGAAGTATCCAGGTCTTGAACTGCTGGGCGGGCAACTCCTGCTCCAGGCAGCTCAGGCAATGCGTCCAGAACGCGGCGCACTGGGACTGTGATGAGGCTTCTGACACGATGTACGGGTGGACTGGTTCGACGGCAGGATGCGCGCCGTTTCTCGTTCTTGATGGAACCCCGGGTGGTTTCCGGAGCCGGCCACAGCAGCGCGCAAAGTCGCCGGGCCAAACGCGTATTGTACCTGTGGACAGAAAAGTTATCCACAGCTTGCGGGCCCGCAAAACCACCCTCCGCAGCCCACCCCAGACAAGACCCCGCAAAACCTACTTGACAAACAGAGGGTTAACGTATGAAATTACGCGTTTGACTCAACTTTCCGGGCACGCAAAATGAAACGCACCTACCAACCGTCCGTCGTCCGTCGCAAGCGCACCCACGGCTTCCTGGTCCGCATGGCCACCCGTGGCGGTCGCAAGGTCATCGCCGCTCGTCGCGCCAAGGGCCGTCATCGTCTCGCCGTCTAAGGCCGCCGAGGCAAGCCTGGCCACCGCGGCAGCTTCCACCGCCTGCAACCATGCGGCAGCGGAAGATTCAAACCCGGCAGGATTCGGCTTCGACACGTCATTGCGACTGCACAAAACGGATGAATTTTCATCCGTTTTTGCTTTTCGGCGGGTGCTTCGCGGTTCCCACTTCGCGCTGCACTACTGTCCAAACCCGGACGGGACGCCGCGCCTTGGCCTGGTCGTCGCAAAGAAGCTTGCCAAACGGGCGGTCCAGCGCAATCTCGTCAAGCGCATCGGGCGCGACGTGTTCCGTCACGCCCGTGCAAGCTTGCCGCCCTACGATCTGGTGTTACGATTGTCGGCCAAGCTCGACAACGTGACGAGGCGTGCGATGCGCGACGAGATGATCGGTCTGCTGGGGCGCCTGCCCCGCAAATGAAGGCAGCGCCGTGAAAGCCGTCCTCCTCGCCCTGCTGCGCTGCTATCGTTACGCCGTCAGCCCGATGCTCGGACGCAACTGCCGCTTCGTGCCGTCCTGCTCCGAATACGCCCTCGAGGCCGTCGAACGCCACGGCGCGCTCAAGGGCGGCTGGCTTGCGACACGACGTGTGTGCCGCTGCCATCCGTTCAGTGGCGGCGGCTACGATCCCGTACCCTGAGCCCCGCCACCGCTCTCCGCCCAACCCTTCCTGACTCATACTCCGATGGATAACCGTCGCCTGATCCTCCTTCTCGTCTTCTCCTTCTCCCTGGTCATGCTTTGGGACGGCTGGCAGAAGCACAACCATCCCAAGGTGGAAGCCCCCGCCGCCAGCCAGACGGCCGGCGTGCCGACTCCGACGCCATCGGCCACCGCCGGCGCAGCCGCCGCGGTGCCGGGTCAGCCTGCCGCGACGCCCGCCGCCGCAGCAGCACCGAAGGCCGTCGTCCGCACCGACATCCTGGTCGCCGAGATCTCGGCCCAGGGCGGCGACATCGTCCGGCTCGAGCTCACCCAGCACAAGGCCACCGAAGACCGCAGCCGCAACTACGTGCTCTTCGACAACGGCGAGAAGCACAACTACGCCGCCCAGACCGGCCTGATCGGCAACGGCCTGCCCACCCACAAGACCCTTTTCAGCCTCGGTGCCCAGAACCTCGAACTGAAGGACGGCCAGGATGCGGTCACCCTGCGCCTCGACGCCCCGGCCACCGCCGACGGCATCAAGGTTGCCAAGCTGATCACCTTCCACCGGGGCAGCTACCAGGCCGAGGTGAGCTACGAGATCACCAACGGCAGCGGCGCACCCATCGCGCCCCACGCCTACTTCCAGTTCACCCGTGACGGCAAGCCGGCCGAGCAGCCCGGCGGCTTCGGCGTCCAGACCTTCACCGGCCCGGCGTTCTACACCGAAGCCGAGAAGTACCAGAAGGTCAGCTTCGAGGACGTCGCCGCCAAGAAGGCCAAGTTCGTCACCAAGTCTGCCGATGGCTGGGCCGCAATGGTTCAGCACTACTTCGTCGCCGGCTGGGCGCCCGCTTCGGGCGAGCGCGAGTTCTTCGCCAATCAGGTCAGTTCCGATCTGTACTCCGCCGGCGTGATCCTGCCGGTGGCCGCCATCGCCCCGGGCCAGACCGCCAAGCTCGAAGTGCCGCTGTACGCCGGCCCGCAGGAGCAGTCCCGCCTCGAGCAGTTCGCCAAGGGCTTCGACCTGGTGGTGGACTACGGCTGGCTCACCATCATCGCCGCGCCGCTGTTCTGGGTGCTCGAGTGGTTCCACAAGCTCACCGGCAACTGGGGCTGGGCCATCATCCTCGTCACCATCGCGCTGAAGGCGGTGTTCTTCCCGCTGTCCGCCGCCAGCTACAAGTCGATGGCCAAGATGAAGACCCTCGGCCCGCGCCTGCAGCGCATGAAGGAGCAGTACGGCGACGACAAGATGAAGCTGCAGCAGGCGATGATGGATCTCTACAAGCGCGAGAAGGTCAATCCGCTGGGTGGCTGTCTGCCGATCCTGATCCAGATTCCGGTGTTCATCGCCCTCTACTGGGTGCTGCTGGGCGTCGTCGAGATGCGCGGCGCGCCGTGGCTGGGCTGGATCCAGGATCTGTCGGTGCAGGATCCGTACTACATCCTGCCGCTCATCATGGGCGCCACCAGCTTCATCCAGACCAAGCTCAACCCGGCTCCGCCCGATCCGATCCAGGCCAAGGTGATGATGATGATGCCCATCCTCTTCACCTTCATGTTCCTGTGGTTCCCGGCCGGTCTGGTGCTCTACTGGGTGGTCAACAACACCCTGTCGATCCTCCAGCAATGGCAGATCAACCGGATGATCGAAGCCGGTGGCAAGACCGCCGAGTGACGTCATCGCCGCGATTGCCACCGCCCCCGGGCGCGGTGGCATCGGGGTGGTCCGGATTTCCGGGCCGAATCTCTCCGCCCTTGCCGCCACCCTCGGCGGCAAGGTGCCCGAGGCGCGCGTGGCCTGTTTCACCCGCTTTCGCAGCGCGGATGACGGGCTTATCGACGAAGGCCTCCTCCTCTACTTCCCGGCGCCCAACTCCTTCACCGGCGAAGACGTCATCGAACTCCAGGGCCACGGTGGCCCAGTGGTCATGCAGTTGCTGCTGGCCCGCTGCCTCGAGCTCGGCGCCCGACTGGCCGAGCCCGGCGAGTTCACCCGCCGCGCCTTCCTCAACGGCAAGCTCGACCTGGCCCAGGCCGAAAGCGTCGCCGACCTCATCGAAGCCTCCACCGCCGCCGCCGCCCGCTCGGCCGTGCGCTCCCTCACCGGCAGCTTCTCGAAGGAAGTCCACGGCATCGTCGAGCGTTTGATCGACCTGCGCATGCTCGTCGAGGCCACGCTGGATTTCCCCGATGAAGACGTGGACTTCCTCGCCGAAGCCCGAGCGCTCGAACGCATCCAGACCATCGCCAGCGAACTCGAAGCCCTCCTCGACCGCGCCCGCCAGGGCAGCCTGCTGCGCAGCGGCCTGCACGTGGTGCTCGTCGGCCAGCCCAATGTCGGCAAGTCCAGCCTGCTCAACCGCCTCGCCGGCGAAGAGCGCGCCATCGTCACCGACATCGCCGGCACCACCCGCGACGCCCTGCGCGAAACCATCCAGATCGAAGGCATCCCGCTCCACATCACCGACACCGCCGGCCTGCGTGACACCACCGACGAAGTGGAGAAAATCGGCATCGCCCGCACCTGGCAGGAGATCGAACGCGCCGACGTGATCGTGCGGCTGGTGGACGTGCGCGCCGGCCTCACCGATGCCGACGCCGCCATCGACGCCCGCCTCCCCGCCGGCGTCGAGCGCATCACCGTCTTCAACAAGGTGGACCTCGCTGGCCACGACGCCAAGCGGGTGGACGCCGACGGCGCCGTGAGCCTGTATCTCTCCGCCAAGGCCGGCCAGGGCATTGAGCTGCTGCGGGCCGAACTGCTCCGCGTGGCCGGCTGGCATCGCCACGGCGAAGACATCATCCTCGCCCGCGAACGCCACCTCATCGCCCTGCGCGAAGCCCTCGCCTGCATCCACCGCGCCCTCGACAACCGCCACGCCCTCGAACTGATGGCCGAGGAACTCCGCCTCGCCCAGGAAGCGGTGAACGAGATCACCGGCGAGTTCACTCCCGACGATCTGCTGGGGGTGATCTTCTCGCGGTTCTGCATCGGCAAGTAAGCCGGCCCCAACCGCGCAGCCCCAGACCCAAGCCCGCCACAGCGCGGGCTTTTTGTTGCCCAGCCGAATCGGCACCGCACCTCGCGGCACTGCTTACAAAACCACACGACTCGTTACAGCCCGGATGCGGGATCCCGGATACAGTGACTTTCACTTGCACACGGGCACCGCGCCCCCGGCTGTCAGCCGATTCCCACGAAAGCATCCGTCCTGCCCTACAGCCGCCGGAACGCTCAAAAGCCAGACTGAGATCACATCCCACCCTGCGTGGGCTTAGCGTGAAGGAGCACATCATGAAAAGAATCACCGCAGGTCTCGCCGCCGTTGCCGCCGCCCTCACTTTTTCCGGCTGCGCCAACATGTCGCCCCAACAACGCAACACAGCCATCGGCGCAGCAGTCGGCGGCGTCGCCGGCTCCGTCCTGACGGGTGGCAGCTCGGTGGGCACCGTCGGTGGCGCGGCTGTCGGCGGGGTCATCGGCAACCAGATCAAGAAGTAAGCCGCCGCGCATCCTGCATTCCCTACTCCCTGTTTGGCCCGGCTGACGCCGGGCCTTCTTTTTTCGCAGGCGTTCCGGCTTGGTTCACAATAGGATCCTCTCGAATGGAGGATCTGCGATGACCTGGAACCCCGACCGCTACCTGCAGTTCTCCGACGAACGCCTGCGTCCGGCGGTCGACCTGCTTGCCCGAATTCCCCTCGCCCAGCCCGTCCAGGTCGTCGACCTCGGATGCGGCGCAGGCAACGTCACACGCCTCCTCGCCAGCCGCTGGCCCGGCGCCCAGATCACCGGACTGGACAGCTCACCCGAGATGCTCGAGCGCGCCCGCGCCGCCCTGCCCGAAGCCCGCTTCGAACTGGCCGGAGTCGAGAGCTGGGCGCCGGAAGACCCCCTCGATCTGCTGTTTTCCAACGCCGCCCTGCACTGGGTGGGCGACCATGCGACGCTGTTCCCCCGCCTCCTCGACCAGCTCGCGCCCGGTGGCGTGCTGGCCGTGCAGATGCCCGGCAACTTCGAGGCGCCGTCCCACCGGTTGATCCGCGAACAGGCCGCCGCGCCAGCGTGGGCCGATCGCCTGGGCGATGCGCGCATGGGCGCGGTGCTCCCCATGGCGGACTACCACCGAATCCTCTCCCCCCGTTGCAGCCGCCTCTTCCTGTGGGAAACCATCTACTGGCAGGCCATGCAGGGCGAGCACCCTGTGCTCGACTGGCTCAGAGGCACGACCCTCGTGCCTTACCTCTCGCGCCTCGACGAAGCCAGCCAGGCCACCTTTCTCGCCGAGCTCGGCCCACGCCTCGCTGCGGCCTATCCGGCCGACGCCGACGGCACCGTGCTGTTCCCATTCCGCCGCATCTTCATCATCGCCCAGGCATGACCGACCCCCTGTTCACCGAAGCCGCCCGCCTCATCGCCGGTGCGGACGCCCTCATCATCGCCGCTGGCGCCGGCATGGGCGTGGATTCCGGACTGCCGGACTTCCGCGGCAATACCGGCTTCTGGCGCGCCTATCCAGCCCTCGCCGAAGCCCGCATCGCCTTCGAGGAAATCGCCAGCCCCGACGCCTTCTCGCGCACCCCGACCCTGGCCTGGGGCTTCTACGGTCACCGTCTCAACCTCTACCGGCGCACCCGCCCGCACCCCGGCTTCTCCATGCTCAGGCAGATCAGCGCGGCCTTGCCCGGCGGCAGCTTCGTGTTCACCTCCAACGTGGATGGCCAGTTCCAGTGCGCAGGTTTCGGAGAAGATCGCATCTGCGAAGTCCATGGATCCATCCATCACCTCCAGTGCATGAACGGCTGCGGCGAAGCCATCGTCCCTGCCAACAACTTCTCGCCGGAGGTAGACGACAGCGCCTGCCTGCTCCGCTCTCCCCTGCCCCGCTGCCCCACCTGCCGGGGGTTGATGCGGCCCAACGTGCTGATGTTCGGCGACTGGGGATGGCTCGGGCGCCGCACTACCGGCCAGCGCCAACGCCTGGAAACCTGGCTCCACACCACGGCCCGTCCGGTGGTGATCGAGATCGGTGCCGGCAGCCACGTGCCGACGGTTCGCTGGTTCAGCGAGACCCTCGGCGTGCCGCTGATCCGCATCAACCCGACCGAGCCCGACATCCCGGGCCGCGGCGTGAGCCTGGCCTGCGGCGGACTCGAAGCACTCTCCGGTATCCACGCGGCGCTACTTGCCCAGGGTTTTCTCTTCCCCTGAGCTTGTTTCACGTGAAACAGCAGTGATCGAACTCCCGTTCCTGCTCCTCGGTATCGGCGCGTTCTGCGCCGGGCTGGTGGATGCCGTCGTCGGTGGCGGCGGTCTGATCCAGATCCCCCTGCTCTTCTCCACCTTTCCCCAAGCCGGCGCCGCCACGCTGTTTGGCACCAACAAACTCGCCAGCGTGGTGGGCACGGCCAGCGCCGCACTCCAGTACAGCCGCAGGGTCGTGATTCCCTGGCAGATTGCCGCTCCTGCGGCTATCGCTGCTGCAATCGGATCATGGTTTGGCGCCAGGGCAGTGGTGCTCTTTCCGCCTGAGGCCCTGCGTCCGCTCATCCTCGTGCTACTGATCGCCGTCGCGACCTACACTTTCATGCGCAAGGATTTCGGCGTCCAGAGGCGCGTGCTGGCTCATGATGCCCAACCCGCTATCCGCGCCCTCGCGATCGGCAGCACCGTCGGTTTCTACGACGGATTCTTCGGCCCAGGCACCGGCAGCTTTCTGATCTTTCTTTTCATTCGTTTGCTGGGGATGGACTTCCTGCTCGCCTCGGTATCAGCGAAGATCGTCAACGTCGCCACCAACCTCGCTGCAATCGCCTTCTTTGTGGGCACAGGCGCGGTATTCTGGAAAGTCGCGGCGGTGATGGCGGCCTGCAACCTGCTCGGCTCCAGGGTCGGCACTGCCCTCGCGCTCCGCCACGGCGCGGCGTTCATCCGCAAGGCGTTTCTGGTTGTCGTGGTGATACTGATCCTGCGCTTTAGCGCCGATACATTCCTGGGCTGAACACCCCTGCAGAGGAGGCTGTTTCACGTGAAACACTTGCCGACGATCGCCCTCCCCCTGTCCGACGACGCCGCGCTCCACGTCGTTCGCGCTGCACCCGCTATCGAACACACCAGCCCGCTCCAGCACATCTCGGTCGAATCGACCACGAGCTTCGGCAAGCTCTATACGCTGGATGGCGACGCCATGGCCTCCCAGGCCGACGAGTTCATCATCCACGAGAGCCTTGTCCACTTGGCAGCCCTCAGCCATCCGGCACCCCAGCGGGCAATCGTGCTGGGCGGCGGCGACGGCGGCAGCACGCGGGAGCTGCTCAAGCATCCATCCATCAGCCACGTCACCATCGCCGAACTCGACCCTGCGGTGGTCGATACCATTGCCACGCAGCTGCCGTCGCTCCCCGCTGGCGCCTTCGATGACGCCCGTGTGCGCCTCCTGTTTGGCGACGCAGCGGCAACCCTCACCGCCTGCCACGCAGCCGGCGAGCGTTTCGACCTGATCCTGTTCGACCTCACCCAGTCCGATCATCCCGCCTGCGCCCACCTGCACAGCGACAATTTTCTGCGAATCTGTGCCGCAAGCCTGACCGGGCAAGGTATCGTCCACGTCCAGCTCGGATCGCCCTTTCACCAGCGCCAGCAGGTGACGACGGTGTTCCAGCGGCTCAAGGATGTGTTTGCCACCCCGACGCCAGCCCTGATCGACGTACCCCTTTACGGTGGCCCCTGGCTCCTCGCCCGGGCGCGCAACACCCCGGCGCCGGATGCCGATCTCGCCACGCTCACCGAGCGCCTCGCGGCCCGACGCATCACCGGCCTGCGCTACTACAATCCGGCCCTGCACCTCGCCTGCAGCGCCCTGCCCAATTACGTGCTCGACAGCCTCACCTGACACCATGACCGACCAACCCCGCAGCCGCCGTCTCGTCGCGGCCCCGTCCCGCCTGCCTGAAGACAGCCTGGCCTACGCCCTCGTCACCGCCGCCGGGCTCATTGCCGACGTCGTGGGCGGGCTCACCCTCACCGACGCCCTGGCCACCCTGTGGGCCCGCCGTCCCGACACCCCGCCGGGCGTCCGCGGCGCGATCCTCGACCTCGCCTACGGCACCCTGCGCGACTACGGCCGGCAGGATTTCATCCTCGACCAGCTCCTGCAGAATCCCCTGCCCGAGCCCGTCCAGTCGCTGCTGCGCGTCGCCCTGCACCGCCTCGACACCCGTCCGGACACCGCCCACACCACCGTCGACCAGGCTGTCGAAGCCGCCGCCACGCTGCTCGAAGGCAAGTTCAAGGGCGTCGCCAACGGCGTGCTGCGCAACGCCCTGCGCCAGGCCACCGAGCTGCGCGCAGCCGCCGACGCCGACATGGTCGCCGAGCACCGCCACCCGCCCTGGTGGATCCGTCGCCTGAAAACCCAATACCCCAAGGACTGGCGTGCCATCCTCGTCGCCGGCAACACTCACCCGCCGATGGCCCTGCGCGTCAATTCGTTGCGCAGCTCCCGCGACGAGGTGCTGGAGAGCTTTGCCGACGCCAATCTGCCGGTGCGCGTGCTCGCCAACGGCACCCTGATCCTCGAAAAGCCGGTGCCCGTCGGCCGCCTGCCGGGCTTTGCGGAAGGCTGCCTCAGCGTGCAGGATGCGGGCGCCCAGTTCGCCGCCCAGCACCTGGATGTGGATGACGGCCAGCGCGTGCTCGACGCCTGCGCCGCCCCCGGCAGCAAGACCTGCCACATCCTCGAACTCGCCGACGTGGAGCTCACCGCCCTCGATACCGACGCCAGCCGCACCCGGCGCATCAGCGAGAACCTCACCCGCCTGGGCCTGTCCGCCACCGTCAAGGCCGCCGACTGCCGCAACCTCGATGCCTGGTGGGACGGCCGTCCCTTCGACCGCATCCTCGCCGACGTGCCCTGCTCCGCCTCCGGCGTGGTGCGCCGCAACCCGGACATCAAGTGGCTGCGCCGCGGCGGCGACATCGCCCGCTTTGCATCCCAGCAGGCCGAGATCCTCGAAGCCCTGTGGCGAGTCCTCGCGCCGGGTGGCAAAATGCTCTATGCCACCTGCTCGGTGTTTGCCGAAGAGAACGGGGAGCAGATCGCCGCCTTCGCCGCCCGCCATCCCGATTGCCGCCGCCTGCCCATTGGCGGACAGCTCGACTGCCAGTACCTGCCTTGCACCGACCATGACGGATTCTTCTACGCGCTCCTCGAGAAAGCCGCCTGATCGCCTCCGCCGGCGCTGGCTGAGGGGTCTGCTCGCGGCCGGCCTCGTCACCGGGCTGGGCGCTGGTGCCGGGCCGGCGCTTGCCGCCGAGGCCGAGATCCGCAACATCGTCCTGCAGCCCAGCGACGACCAGTACATCCTCAACGCCGACGTCGTCGCCGAACTCACCCCACTGCTGGCCGACGTGGTCGGCCGGGGCGTGTCGCTGTACTTCATCACCGAATTCGAACTCACCGCCCCCCGCTGGTACTGGCTGGACGAGGAGATCATCACCCGCTCCCTCACCTACCGGCTGTCCTACCAGTCGCTCACCCGCCAGTACCGCCTCACCACCGGCGCGCTCCACCAGAACTTCACCAGCCTCGACGAAGCCATGCGCACCATGCTGCGCATCCGCAACTGGGGCATCGCCGACAAGGGGGCCCTGAAGATCGGGCGCAGCTACAACGCCGCCCTGCGTTTCCGGCTGGACGTGGGTGAGCTGCCCAAGCCGCTGCAGGTCAGCGCCCTCGGCCGCAAGGACTGGAACCTCGCCTCCGACTGGTATCGGTGGACCTTCATGCCCCCCACCCGCGACAGCAAATGAGACCCACTGTCCTCATCGTCTGCGCGGCGATCTCCGGCATCCTGCTGTTCCTGCTCGCCACGGCCAGCGCCAACACGCCCCTCTTCGCCCGCAACTACACCCTGCTGATCGGCCTCAACGGCATCATCGCGCTGGTGCTCGCCGGGCTGGTGTTCGTCCAGCTGCGCAGCCTGTGGCTGGAGTACAAGGCCCGCCGCTTCGGCTCCCGGCTCAAGCTGCGCCTGATGGCGATCTTCGCCGCGATGGCAGTGGTTCCCGGTGCGCTGGTGTATGCGGTGTCGCTGCAGTTTGCGGTGAAGAGCATCGAGTCGTGGTTCAACGTACGGGTGGATGCGGCCCTCGAAAGCGGCCTGCAGCTGGGCCGGGCAACCCTCGACATCCTCCTCGACCAGCTCGCCACCAAGGCCGACCAGATGGCCATCGAGCTCGAGCTGGCGCCCCAGGTCCGCTCCCCGCTCCTCAATCGCCTGCGCGAACAGGCCAACGTCGAATCGGCCACGGTGTTCTCGCCCACGGGCAAGATCGTCGCCACCGCCGAAACCGAGCTCGGCACCCTGATCCCCGAACAGCCCACCACCGCTCAACTCCGCCAGGGCCGGCAGACATCCGGCTACCGGGCCGCCGAGGGCCACGGCGCCGAAGGTCTGGTGCTACGGGTGATCGTGCCCATCCCGTCCCGGCGCCTGATCGAGCCCCAGCTCCTGCAGGTCACCCAGCAGGTGCCCAGATCCTTCGCGATGCACGCCGACAGCGTCGAGACGGTGCACCGGGATTATCAGGAGCTCTCCGTCGCCCGCAACGGCCTCAAGCGCATCTACACCCTCACCCTGACGCTCACCCTGCTGCTGGCCCTGTTCGCCGCGGTGGCGGTCGCCTTCGTGCTCACCCGGCGCCTCGCCGCGCCGCTGTTCATCCTGGCCGAAGGCACCCAGGCCGTCGCCGCCGGCGACTTCTCGCCCCGCCAGGCCCTGCCCGCCCGGGACGAACTCGGCGTGCTCACCCAGTCCTTCAACCAGATGACCCGCCAGCTGCAGGACGCCCGCGCCCAGGCCGAAGCCAACCGCGCCGCCGTCGAACGCAACCGGGCCTATCTCGAGAGCGTCCTCGCCAACCTCTCGGCGGGCGTACTGGCCTTCTCGCCGGACGGCCACCTGCGCGCCGCCAACCACGGCGCGATGACCATTCTCAACGACGAGCTGCAGGACTACGAGCGCCTGCGCGTCCACGACTGGAACACCCACGCCGCCTTCCGCGACGCGCTGGTGGCCGGCTTCGAGGGCACCGAGGACGACTGGAACCGCCAGATCGAATTCTCCAACCCCGACGGCAGCACCCAGACGCTCCTCCTCCACGGCACCCGCCTGCCCGAGAGCACCGGCGGCGGCTTCGTGGTGGTCTTCGACGACATCACCCAGCTCATCGCCGCCCAGCGCAACGCCGCCTGGGCCGAGGTCGCCCGCCGGCTCGCCCACGAGATCAAGAACCCGCTCACCCCGATCCAGCTCTCCGCCGAGCGCCTCCAGTTCAAGCTCGCCGACCGCCTCGACGAAGAAGGCCGGAGCATGCTCGAACGCTCCACCACCACCATCGTCAATCAAGTCGAGGCGATGAAGAACCTGGTCAACGCCTTCCGCGACTACGCCCGCCTGCCCACCCCGGTGATGGCGCCGGTGGACCTGAACGCCCTGGTGCGCGACGTGCTGGCCCTCTACGACGGCTCGCGGGTGATGATCCACGCCGAACTCGCTGCCGAAACCCCGCCCGTGATGGGCGACGCCAGCCAGCTCCGGCAGGTCATCCACAACCTGCTGCAGAACGCCGAGGACGCCCTCTCCGACAGCGACTCGCCCGAAATCTGGCTGTTGACGCGATCCGATGCCCGGCGGGTAGACTTGATCCTGCGCGACAACGGCCAGGGCTTCCCGCCCGAGATCCTGTCCCGAGCCTTCGAACCCTACGTGACCACCAAGGCCCGCGGCACCGGCCTCGGCCTGGCCATCGTCAAAAAAATAATCGACGAACACGACGGCGAGATTCGTCTCGCCAATCGAGAAACCGGTGGAGCGGAAATCCGCATCCGCCTGCGCAGCGCCCCTCAAACAGAGTCACCAGCCCATGGCTAAAATTCTCATCGTTGACGACGAAGTCGGCATCCGCGAACTCCTGTCCGAGATCCTCCGCGACGAAGGGCACGACATCGTGCTGGCCGAAAACGCCGCCGCCGCCCGGGCCGCCCGCAACGCCGCCCGGCCGGATCTCGTGCTGCTCGACATCTGGATGCCCGACACCGACGGCGTCAGTCTGCTCAAGGAATGGTCGGCCAACGGCCAGCTCACCATGCCCGTGGTGATGATGTCCGGCCACGGCACCATCGACACCGCCGTCGAAGCCACCCGCATCGGCGCGATGGAGTTCCTCGAAAAGCCCATCGCCCTGCAGAAGCTCCTCGCCGCGGTGAAGCGCGGCCTCGCCCGCATCAAGCCGGCCAACGCCCCCAGCCCCCTGGGCCTGGGCGCGTTCTCCCGCTCGGTGCCGCTGCGCGACCTGAAGAAGCGCCTGGAGCAGATGGCCGACAAATCGCGGGTGATCCTGCTTCGCGTCGGCCCCGGCAGCCTCGCCGAGCTCTGTGCGCGCTCGCTCCAGCGGGTCGGCACGCCCTGGCTCGATCTTTCCCTGTCGTCCCAGCCGCTGGAGCTCGCCACCCTCGAGGGCGCCCGCAACGGCCTGCTCTACGTGCCCGAGCTGATCTACCTGTCGCGCCCCCAGCAGAAGAACCTCGTCTTCGCCATGGACCGCCTGGAGCGCCACGGCCAGAGCCTGGTGGTGGCCACCGAGCACCGCCCCGAAGAGCTCGTCGAACACGGCTGGGACGAGCGCGTGCTGGCCCGCCTGTTCGAGGTCTCCCTCGCACCGCCGTCCCTCGGCGAGATCCGCGACGAGATCCCCGAGATCGCCAGCCAGATCCTGCTCCATTACGTGGAAGCCAGCGAGGTGCCCGCCCGCCGTCTGTCCTCCGCCGCCCTCAACGCCCTGCGCAACCGCGCCTGGCCCGGCGGCTACGGCGAACTCAAGGCCGCGGTCAAATCCCTGGCGCTGGGCACCCTTGAAGAGGAGATCGGGATGGACGACGTCGCCCACCTGCTCGGCAAGACGCCCTCCTCCGCCCTCGGCCTGCCCCTCGACCTGCCCCTGCGCGAAGCCCGCGAGATTTTCGAGCGCCTGTACTTCGAGCACCACCTGCAGCTCGACGGCGGCAACATGACCCGCCTGGCCGAGAAGACCGGCCTCGAACGCACCCACCTGTACCGCAAGCTCAAGCAGCTGGGCATCAGCGTCGGCAAGCGTCACGATGAGCACGGCAGCTGACCGGCTGCCTGACGGAAAACAACACGTCCCGGCCCCCACCGGGAGGAGACAACGATGAAGATCATCATCCTGGGCGCCGGCCAGGTCGGCACCTCCGTGGCCGAAAGTCTGGTCTCCGAGGCCAACGACATTACCGTCGTCGACAGCAACATCGAGCACCTCAACGCCCTGCAGGAGCGCCTCGACCTGCGGGTGGTGCCGGGCAACGGGGCGTCGCCCTCGATCCTCGACGCCGCCGGCGCCGGTGACGCCGACCTGCTGATCGCCGTCACCCAGTCGGACCAGACCAACCTGTGTGCCTGCCGGGTGGCCAAGAGCCTCTTCAACGTGCCCACCCGCATCGCCCGCCTGCGCGCCGCGGACTACGAAGACCACCCGGAGCTCCTCGACGACAGCAACTTCGCGGTGGACCACTCCATCTGCCCCGAGCAGATCGTCACCGACTACATCCGCAAGCTGATCGAGTTCCCCGAAGCCCTGCAGGTGCTGGAGTTCGCCGACGGCATGGTGACGATGATCGCCGTACGCGCCTTCGAAGGCGGCCTGCTGGTCGGCAAGCCCCTCAAGACCATCCCCCTGCGCCTGCCCACCATCGACGCCCGGGTGGCCGCCATCTTCCGCCGCGAGCAGCCCATCGCACCCCATGGCGACACCGTCATCGAAAGCGGCGATGAAGTCTTCATCCTGGCCGCCACCTCCCACATCCGCAAGGTGATGTCCGAGCTGCGCCGGATGGACACCCCGATCCGCCGGGTCATCATCGCCGGCGGCGGCAACATCGGCATGCGCCTCGCCAAGGCCATCGAGAAGACGGTTCACGTGAAGCTCATCGAGCACGACCGGCGCCGCGCCGAGGTCCTCGCCACCGGGCTCGAACGCACCCTGGTGCTGCGCGGCGACGCCACCGACGAAGCCCTCCTCGACGCCGAGAGCATCGAGGAGACCGACATGTTCCTCGCCCTCACCAACGACGAGGAAGACAACATCATGTCCGCGTCGCTGGCCAAGCAGATGGGCGCGCGGCGCACCCTGGCGCTCATCAACCGCAAGTCCTACGTGGATCTGGTGCAGGGCGGACGCATCGACATCGCCATCTCGCCGGCCCAGACCTCCATCGGCCAGCTGCTCGCCCGGGTCCGCCGCGGCGACGTGGCCGCCGTGCACAGCCTGCGCCGGGGTGCCGCCGAGGCGCTGGAGATCGTCGCCCACGGCGACGCCAAGCACTGCAAGGTGATCGGCCGGCGCGTCGACGAACTCGACCTGCCCGACGGCGCCACCATCGCCGCCATCGTCCGCAACACCGGCCAGAGCCGCACCGAATACAAGGAGCTGGTGCCCTACGAGGTGCCCATCTTCGAAGTCATCATCGCCCACCACGACACCGTGATCCGCGCCGAAGACCACGTCATCATCTTCTGCACCAGCAAGAAGCTCGTCGCCAAGGTCGAGAAGCTGTTCCAGGTCGGCTGGGGGTTCTTCTGATGGACGCCCTGCTGCCCGTCGCCAACGTCCTCGGTCGCCTGCTGTCGATCTTCAGCTTCGCCTACCTGATGCCCATCGCCGCGGCGATCTACTTCGACGACGGCACCACCGCCGACTTCGTCGCCGCGATGGTGATCTCCCTCGGCAGCGGCCTCATCCTCTACGCCGTCACCCGCGCCCACTACCGCGAGCTCAAGCCCCGCGACGGCTTCCTGCTGGTGTCCACCGTGTGGGCGCTGATGGCGGCGATCGCCACCATCCCGCTGCTCCTGGTGTACGACACCATGAGCTTCACCGACGCCTTCTTCGAAACCATGTCGGGCCTCACCACCACCGGCTCGACGATCATGACCGACCTCGACCACGCGCCGCCCGCCATCAACCTGTGGCGGCACGAGCTCAACTGGCTGGGCGGGATGGGCATCATCGTGCTGGCGGTGGCCGTGCTGCCGCTGCTGGGCGTGGGCGGCATGCAGCTCTACAAGGCCGAAACCCCGGGCCCGATGAAGGATTCCAAGCTCACCGCGCGCATCGCCGACACCGCCAAGGCCCTGTGGCTGGTGTATTTCCTCATCACCGTCGCCTGCATCCTGCTCCTGTGGTGGGCCGGCCTGTCGTGGCTGGATGCCATCTGCCACGCCTTCGCGGCGCTGGGCCTGGGCGGCTTCTCGACCCGCGACGCCAGCGTCGGCGCCTTCGACAACCCGATGGTCGAGTTCATCCTGATCGTCTTCATGGTGATCGCCGCGATGAACTTCGCCACCCACTTCATCGCCCTGCGCGGCCGCGATCTGCGGGTGTACTGGCAGGACGTGGAGGCCCGCGGCGTGGTCGGGCTGATCGTCGCCTCGTGCTTCGGCGTGGCGCTCTACGTGTGGCTCGAAGGCACCTACGAGGACTACCCCACCGCGCTCCGCCACGTCAGCTTCAACCTCGTCTCGATGGCCACCGACTGCGGCTTCGCCAGCCAGGATTTCGACAAGTGGCCGGTCTTCGCGCCCCTGTGGATGCTGTTCCTGTCGTGCATCACCGCCAGCTCCGGCTCCACCGGCGGCGGCATCAAGATGATCCGCACCCTCATCCTCGCCAAGCAGGCCAACCGCGAGCTCACCCGACTCATCCACCCGGCCATCGTCAATCCGGTCAAGGTCGGCGGCGGCATCATCCCCAACAACGTGGTGATCGCCGTCCTCGGCTTCATCTTCCTGTACTTCATGAGCGTCGTGATGCTGGTCTTCGTGATGATCCTATCGGGGCTGGATTTCATGACCTCCCTGGGCGCCATCGTCGCCAGCATCAACAACGCCGGCCCCGGCCTCAACAAGGTCGGCCCCGCCACCAACTACGCCGTGCTCACCGACTTCCAGACATGGGTGTGCAGCTTCACCATGCTCCTGGGCCGCCTCGAGGTGCTCTCCCTCGCCGTGGTGTTCACCCCGCAGTTCTGGCGTAAATAGAGAATGGGTATTGGGGAGTCGGCAGTGGGTTCAACCCCACGCCCACTCCCCACCTCCCACTCCCTACTCCCCATTACCCACTCCCCAAAAAAGCGGATAATCCCGCCTTTGCCGCCTAGCGCGGCCCCTGCCTGTCGAGGATTTCAAGTGAGCCGTCCGAAGAACGATACCTTCCTGCGCGCCCTGCTGCGCCAGCCCACCGACTACACCCCCCTGTGGCTGATGCGCCAGGCCGGGCGCTACCTGCCCGAGTACCGCGAGACCCGCAAGCGCGCCGGCAGCTTCCTCGACCTGTGCAAGAACCCCGGCCTCGCCTGCGAAGTCACCCTGCAGCCGCTCGCCCGCTACAACCTCGACGCCGCGATCCTCTTCTCCGACATCCTCACCGTGCCCGACGCCATGGGCCTGGGCCTGTACTTCGCCGAAGGCGAAGGCCCCAAGTTCGAGCGTCCGCTGAAGGAAGAATGGGAGATCCGCAACCTCGCCGTGCCCGATCCCAACCTCGAGCTCGGCTACGTGATGGACGCCGTCGCCGAGATCCGCCGCGCACTGGATAACTCCGTGCCGCTGATCGGCTTCTCCGGCAGCCCCTGGACGCTCGCCTGCTACATGGTCGAAGGCGGCGGCTCGGACGACTACCGCAAGGTCAAGGCGCTGCTCTACAGCCGCCCCGATCTCATGCACCACATTCTCGGCGTCACCGCCAAGGCCGTTACCGCCTACCTCAACGCCCAGATCGAAGCCGGCGCCCAGGCCGTGATGATCTTCGACTCGTGGGGTGGCGTGCTGGCCCACGACGCCTACAAGGAATTCTCCCTCGCCTACACCCGCCAGATCGTCGCCGGCCTCACCCGCGAGAAGGACGGCGAGAAGATCCCGTGCATCGTCTTCACCAAGGGCGGCGGCCTGTGGCTGGCCGACATCGCCGACAGCGGCGCGGATGCCGTCGGCCTCGACTGGACGGTGGACATCGGCGCCGCCCGCCGGCTGGTGGGCGACAAGGTTGCGCTGCAGGGCAACCTCGACCCGGCCGTGCTGTTCGGCACCCCGGAAGCCGTCGCCGCCGAGACGAAAAAGGTGCTCGATTCCTTCGGCCCCCACAACGGCCACGTCTTCAACCTGGGCCACGGCATCTCCCAGTTCACCCCGCCCGAGAACGTCACGGTGCTGGTGAACACCGTGCACGAACACAGCCGCAAACTGCGCCAGCAAGGCGCGTGAGACGACTGTGACGTTCCACCGGAATGGCCGGCAGACGCCGGCCATTTTGTTTCCGCCCGCCGCATGCGGGGGCGCTGGAAACCGGCCCGTCAAGCACTAAATTTGCAATTCAGGGCTTGACTTGTGCACAGCGCCACCTTTTGTTTCACAAAGGTTGCAGCCCAAGCGTACGCACCTGGCTTAAAATTTAAGTCATTGTTTTAAAACACTTAATTATTTGACCCGGATTTAGGCAAAGTAGGGCCAGGGCTTGCCGGCAGCGGGTTTTGCGAGGCTTTACCCAAATTTCCCACAAAGTTATCCACAGATTTTGTGGACAACGGAAAATACCCCCGCGACCCCAAGGGTTTCAAAAATGTTTCCGATCTTCGGTCTTATCAAAACTTTGTAAGTCACTGATTTAATTAAAAACCTTAAAAAACCCGCAGATCCCAGGCCATGAGCCCCGCCATCGTCCGCGTCGCCCTTCCCGTCCCGCTTCCCCAATGCTTTGATTACACGGCAGAAAACGTCACGGCTGGGGATCTGGGGCGATGCGTGCGGGTGCCCTTCGGGCGGGGCGAGAAGACCGGGCTGATCGTCGACCTGCCCGACGCCGCCGATCTGCCCATCGAACGCCTCAAGCCGGTGATCGCCATCCAGCGCGAAGCCCCCGCCCTGCCCGCCGACTGGCTGGCCCTGGTCGACTTCGCCGCCCGCTACTACCAGCACCCGCTCGGCGAAGTCGTGGCGATGGCCCTGCCGCCGCGGCTGCGCAAGGCCGACGCCGTGGCCGGCGCCGAGGCCGACCCGCTCCTCGACCTCACCGATCTCGGCCGCGAGGCCCTCGCCACCACCAAGCGCGAGAGCCGCGCCCTGGCCCTGCTGCGTGACATCACCACCCACGGCCCGC